>PBPE01000041.1 GCA_002724585.1 Dehalococcoidia bacterium
CTATTTTTCAAACAAACTTCAATCTCGCGGATGACGTGCGCCCTTTTTGGTTTCTATAAAAAGGCAGGATATTCCCGTCTTGTAAAGGAGTAGGTTATATGGTTATTGCGTTGCCCAATGAATCGAGTAACACCCGGTCACACAGTGTGAAAAGTTACGCGAATATTGCACAAATATTGGATGTACCCAATCTAATACAGAGTCAATTAGGGTCATATGATTGGTTTAAATCGGAAGGCCTTCTTGAAGTATATAAAGAAGTATCTCCAATTGTGGACTACACAGCGAAGAAGTATGAATTACACTTTTTAGATCACTATTTTAGGGAACCGAAATATAGCCCTGAAGAATGTAAAGAAAGGGAGATAACCTTCTCAAGGCCGCTTTACGTAAAGACTCGTCTGGTTATGAAAGAGACGGGCGAAATAAAGCAGCAGGAAATCTTCATGGGCGACATCCCGATGATGACGAATAATGGCACATTTATCATAAATGGAGCCGAGCGAGTGGTTGTAAGCCAACTTGTGCGGTCACCAGGAGTGTATTTCGTCTATGAGAAAAATCTAGTCAGCAATCGGGATCTTTGTTTTGCTAAGCTGATCCCTTCCCGCGGGGCTTGGTTAGAGTTCGAAACTAGTAGTAAAGACATTTTATCTGTAAAAGTTGACAGAAAGCGAAAGGTATCGGCGACATCGTTTCTTAGGGCATTGGGAATCGCATCTGATGATGATCTGATGGGGCTGTTTGAAGATGTAGATCTGGATGAGAACCATAAATATATCGAATCAACTCTTGAGAAAGATCCGATTCCAGAAGACAGAGAATTGAATTTTAAAAGCGACGATCTAATGGCTGTCTGGCAGTGGTTAAAACCAGACGAAGATTATGATGTTGATCTGGCAAAAAAGATCGCTTACGCACAGGTGGAATTTTATAGGAGATTACGTCCTGGCGAACCACCGACATTAGAAAACGCTCGGAACTTGATACAGACGCTGTTCTTTGATGGTCGTCGATATGATCTGGGTAGGGTAGGAAGGTACAAATTGAATCGGCGCTTATCCTTGGCGGAGAACACTGAGGAGCGAACGTTGACGATATCTGACATTATCGCTGTCATACGTACTATGATTATTGTTAATAGGGGTGTTGGTAACACTGATGACATTGATCATTTAGGTAACCGTAGAGTCAGAGGTGTCGGTGAGTTAGTGCAGAACCAAGTTCGAGTAGGCTTGTTGCGTATGGAACGTATGGTCAAGGAAAAAATGACTTTGGTCGACCCGGAAGCCGCTGCCCCTCAAGGGTTGGTTAACATCCGTCCAGTTGTGGCATCCGTGAGAGAATTCTTTGGTGGGTCACAGTTATCGCAGTTCATGGATCAGACGAACCCATTAGCAGAACTGACACACAAGAGAAGGCTTTCTGCATTGGGTCCTGGTGGGTTGTCTCGGGAACGAGCAGGGTTCGAGGTGAGAGACGTTCATTTTTCTCACTATGGTCGGATATGTCCTATTGAAACACCCGAAGGACCGAACATTGGCTTGTTGAGTTCGTTAGCTTCTTATGCAAGGACCAATGCTTACGGGTTTATCGAGTCCCCTTATCGGCAGGTATTGAAGGAATTGCCTGCGGAATCAGATGATTTGCTGGGAAGGACGGTTTCTGAAACCGTCCTGGATAAGGAAGGCAAAACTATAGTTGCTAAAGGTAAGGCCATTACTAAACCCCGTTTAGTTATGATTCATGCCTTGCCGAAGGGTTCCATGATTCAGGTTAAACCATTTGTCCCCAGTGGAGAAGATGAGGTCATATACCTGTCTGCAGACCAAGAGGAGAGATATAGAGTAGCTCAGGCGAATTCTAAATTGGATAAGTTGAACCAGTTTGTGGACGACAAAGTAGAAGTTCGTGAAGGCGAAAATTATATTGAAGAACCACCAGATACGGTTGATCTGATGGATGTATCGCCAATGCAGATCGTCAGTATATCCGCTGCGTTGATCCCTTTCCTTGAGCATGATGATGCTAACCGAGCATTAATGGGTAGTAACATGCAGAGACAAGCTGTTCCCTTGCTACGACCGGAATTACCACGTGTCGGAACTGGAATCGAGTCTCGCGTTGCTAAAGATAGTGGTCAAGTTGTTTTAGCTGGTGCCGAGGGAGTTATTACTTCTGTTGATGGTAAAGACATTGTAGTTACGGATGCTGAGGGGGCTTTGCATCATCACAATTTGGTAAAGTTTTCCAGGACTAATCAGGGAACGTGTTTTGATCAGAGATCTATCGTTCAGGCAGGGGACGTGGTGGCTAAAGGCGAAACTTTAGCGGATAGCTCCTCTACAGATCTGGGCGACCTTGCGCTGGGACAGAATGTGACCGTAGCGTTCATGTCATGGGAGGGTTATAACTATGAGGACGCTATCATATTAAGCGAAAGGTTAGTCAAAGATGACTTTTTTACATCTATCCATATCGAAAAACATGAAATGGAAGCCAGAGAGACAAAACTCGGTGCCGAGGAAATAACGAGAGACATACCGAATGTTGGTGAGGCTAGTCTGAGAGATCTGGACGAGAGGGGAATTATTCGGGTTGGGGCAGATGTTAGCCCGGGTGACATCTTAGTAGGAAAGGTTACACCAAAAGGTGAGACTGAATTAACAGCAGAGGAGAAGCTGTTAAGAGCAATTTTCGGAGAGAAGTCACGTGATGTTAAAGATACTTCTCTACGTGTACCGCATGGAGAAAGAGGCAAAGTTATCGATGTTAAGATACTCAACCGAGAGAATAGGGATGATCTGCCTCCAGGAGTGAATGAAGCAGTCAGAGTGTGGATAGCCCAGACACGTAAGATATCAGTGGGAGATAAGATGGCTGGTAGGCATGGAAATAAGGGCGTTGTGTCCCGTATTTTGCCAGTCGAGGATATGCCGTACTTAAGCGATGGCACGCCAGTAGATATCATACTCAATCCAATCGGGGTACCCTCACGTATGAATCTAGGTCAGGTTCTAGAGACTCATTTAGGCTTCGGTGCTAAAGGCCTAGACTTCAACGCGGCTACGCCAGTGTTTGATGGTGCTACTGATGATTCTATAGAAGACGCACTAGCGAGACTNTGGTTTGCAGAGCAAGCAGATGCTGTTGACCATAATAGATANGGTGCAAACTCGGGAATANATGAAGCTAAAGTAGCAGANTGGCTGGAGGCTAGGGGATACGANGCGGAAAGACTATTTGATGAAACTCTGAACGGNGAAGCTAGATCTGCGTCACTCAAACTGTGGCTAGAGGAAGTAGCAGGGGAAAACACGGAAGGCCTCAACTCAGATGATATGTTGCAGCGTGCTCTGGAGGTCCATAGAGATCGTCTAATAACACCGCCTACATTTGGAAAATTTGAGCTATTTGATGGTAGAACCGGTGAGCCTTTCGATCAATCTATCACTGTCGGTTGCATCTATATGCTCAAACTTATCCATCTCGTCGAAGATAAGATACATGCTAGATCTACGGGACCATACTCTATGATCACTCAGCAACCTCTAGGGGGTAAAGCTCAATTCGGAGGCCAAAGATTTGGAGAGATGGAAGTGTGGGCTTTGGAGGCGTACAGTGCTGCTCATAATCTCCAGGAAGTTTTAACGGTGAAGTCAGACGATGTGGCTGGGAGAGTCAGAACCTATGAGGCGATAGTTAAAGGGGAACCGATTGGTCAGCCTGGCGTGCCCGAATCATTTAATGTGTTATTGAAAGAGCTACAGAGTTTGGGTCTTTCTGTCGAGCTTCTTAATGAATCAGACAGGATTCAGGCAGCTCAGATGAATAGTGATGATGCAGAGTTATATCAACCATTGGAGGCAATTTAATGGTAAGGATGCAAGATAGGACCGATGCAAGCGCAGGGAACTTTAATGCGATTAAAATATCAGTAGCCTCTCCGGAACAGATTCTTAACTGGTCTCATGGAGAGGTAACTAAACCCGAGACAATAAATTATAGGACCCTGAGGCCTGAAAAGGATGGACTTTTCTGCGAGCGTCTCTTTGGGCCAACCAAAGATTGGGAATGTTTTTGCGGGAAGTATAAGCGCATACGATATAGAGGTGTTGTATGTGACAGATGTGGAGTTGAAGTCACTAGGTCAAAAGTACGTAGAGAGCGCATGGGTCATATAAAGTTGGCCGCACCAGTGGCACATATCTGGTTTAGCAAGACGACCCCTAGCCGGCTAGGATTGTTGCTGGACCTGTCGCCAAGGAACTTAGAGCGTGTACTATATTTCGCTCAACATATCGTGACCTCTGTGGATGAAGAAGTTAGGGAACAGAAGATAGAGGAACTCCAAGTTCGTCTTGATTTTGACAGGGAGAACATCACTAAAGAAATCGAAGCAAAGCTAGATTCTCTGAGGCCTGCCGCTGCCGTCTCCGGAGACGAACAAGGCGAAGGAGAATCAGCAGCGGTGGTCGAATCTGATGAGATTAAGGAGTTGGAGCTTCGTCTTGAAAACGAGGTCCTCGAACTCGAGAAAGCTCACGCGGAACAGGTAGCAGAGCTCTTAGACATCCGTGAGTTAAAGCTGTTAGCTGAATCTAAATATCGGGAATTAAATGAGAAATTCGGGGAAGTATTTCAAGCTTCTATGGGAGCAGAGGCGATTTTGGAAATCTTGAAGGGAGTTGATCTCGAAGCAGGGAAAGACGCGTTGGTTGATGAAATGAGATCTACTTCTGGCCAGCGCAGGAAAAAGGCTATAAAACGTCTGCGAGTTATGGAATCCTTTCGGAAGAGCGGGAATCGTGTGGAGGATATGGTGCTGTCGGTATTGCCTGTACTGCCACCAGAGCTTCGTCCGATGGTGCAGCTCGATGGTGGTCGGTTTGCGACAAGTGATCTTAACGATCTCTATAGAAGGGTTATTAACCGTAATAACCGCTTGAAAAGACTGATGGACCTGGGCGCGCCGGAGATAATTATCAGGAATGAGAAGCGCATGTTGCAAGAATCTGTGGATGCACTTATAGATAACGGCAGGCGTGGAAGGCCTATTCAGGGCAGCCACAATCATAAATTGAAATCCTTATCGGATCTACTGAGAGGAAAACAGGGCAGATTCCGACAGAATCTTTTGGGTAAACGTGTGGACTATAGTGGAAGGTCAGTCATAGTCGTAGGACCCGAGCTAAAAATGCATGAGTGCGGCTTGCCTAAGCGAATGGCTCTGGAATTATTTAAGCCATTTGTAATGCATAGGTTAGTTGTTTTGGGGCTTTCTCCAAACATAAAGAGTGCCAAACGCATGGTGGAAAGGTCTCGGCCGGAAGTATGGGACATACTAGAAGAGGTAATTAAGAATCGACCTGTCCTTCTTAATAGGGCGCCCACATTGCATAGGTTGGGTATACAAGCCTTTATGCCGACCCTAATTGAAGGTAATGCGATACAGTTGCATCCGCTGGTCTGCTCTGCGTTTAACGCGGATTTTGATGGAGACCAGATGGCCGTTCATGTGCCTTTATCGCGAATGGCTGTGAATGAAGCAAAAGTGGCTATGCTCAGTACGCATAATATGCTTTCGCCTGCTTCAGGTGATCCGCTGGTATCCCCTACTCTTGATATGGTGATGGGATGCTATTATCTAACTGAGTTAAACGAATCTGGAATGGGTGCAGGCAGC
>PBPE01000042.1 GCA_002724585.1 Dehalococcoidia bacterium
CAGAATGAAATAGAAGGTCTGTCATTGAGCTCCTCACTAAATCTTTTAAGTACCTGGAATTATAGCAAACCAAGCTATGGCTATGGACAATTGCGCACACTTTTAGTTGTTTTTGTTTCCATTGAATGACATAATATCGTCATTCATATCTGGGTTTCTTAAGCAAATTATAATCTAGACGAGGATGTGACGTTTTAACTTAGTGTTGCGGGGTGAGAGAGACGTATATGAAGCTTTCGTGTCTACAGGAGAATCTGAGTAGAGGGTTGGCGACAGTAAGTCGAGCAGTAGCGGCTAGGTCAACTCTCCCGATAACTCAGAATGTCTTAATCAGTACAGATCAATCCATGCTCAAGTTATCGGCCACTAATCTTGAAATCGCAATTACGACATGGATTGGGGCCATGATAGAAGATGAAGGGTCTATCACAGTTCCCGCAAGGCTCTTAACGGAATTTGTTAATTCTCTCCAGGGAGATCGAATAGATCTAGAGCTTTCTGAGAATGGGTCGTCACTGCTATTAACGTGTGGTAGAGCAGAGGCCCGTGTGAACGGGACGGATTCTTCAGAATTCCCTCCGCTTCCTACGGTGGATGACGGGACCTCAATAAGTTTAGATCCACAGGTTTTAAGAACTGCTATTTCTAGAGTTGCTTTCGCAGCTGCAACAGAAGAGTCTCGACCGGTATTGACTGGAGTGGAATGTAAATTCGTTGGCAATGCGTTTTCTCTTGCAGCAGCAGACGGATTTCGATTAGCGGTGCAGCATGGTGTGTTGGATGAGCCTATTGAATCAGATACCACTGTGATTGTACCGTCTCGGACACTGACTGAGTTGGCTAGGCTAATTGGTGATCAGACTGATGCTATGCAGATTGTCATGACTGAATCTAAAGGTCAGATAATGTTCCGATCGCAAGGACTAGAAGTAGTTTCTCAACTTCTTCAGGGTGCTTTTCCTAACTATGAACAACTGATTCCTAAGACTTATCAAACTAGAGCCATATTTGATTTGCCGGCATTATTACGAGCTACACGCACTGCAGGTATTTTTGCACGTGACGGAAGTAATATCGTGCGGCTTCAAGTTACACCTGATCCAGGAGAAGAGTTTCCGGGAAAAGTCATTGTGTCTGCTAGCTCTGATGAGATCGGAAACAATCAAGATGAAGTTGATGCAGAAGTACTTGAAGGCGAAGAATCTAAAATCGCTTTTAACAGTCGATATTTGCAGGACGCTCTGTCAGTGTTGGATAGAGGCAAAGTAGTTATGGAAACGACTACTCCTTCGGCGCCTGGAGTGTTCAAACATATTGACTCGGATGATTACATTCATGTGGTAATGCCCATGTTTGTCCAGTGGTAATAGGACTTATGCGTTAGTGTGAAGAGAGCTTCACTTAAGGTTACTGGCATGCATCTCCATACAACTGTTTGACTGGCTAGTTAGTTGCTTGGGATTTAATCGATAGCATCTATACGGCCTTCAAGATAAATAATATCTGACTTTATAGATTGTATATCTGTGTTATTGAGTCCTATGCTGGAGTTCATGTTTTGGACGTCTGTATTCAATGTATCAACTGTGTACTGTATGTCATATGGGATTAAGGATCGGACTTCGTTGATTTCTTGCTGCAATATATTTATGTACTCAGTGTCATTCGAAGTGTGAATTTCGTGCTCTAGAGTGTCTATTCGGTATGATAATTCATCCCGCACTGACGATGTAAGTTCGCCAACTTGAATGTTTACCTCATCAATGCGTCCGTCAATGTACGACGTTTGTGAGCTCGTCTCAAGATCAAATTGTATGGTTTCGATAGACCTCCATATTTCTTCTAGTTGTGAATTTAGATCGGTAACTTTGTCAGTAAGTTGAAGTTGACTGTCATAACCTAGTGACTCAATTAAGCTTGTCATATCTTCTAATCGAATATTTAGATGGTGTAAATCTTCTGACCATCTGTTTTCATCTATGAATCCAGATGCGTTTAAACTATCGAGATTGGTCGTAATGTCTTGGATTTGTGATTCAAAATTACCGGTGATGTTCTCATCATTGAAAAAACTGCTGTTTTGAATAGATTCCAACGTTGTTGCAGTCTCGAATAATGCCGTATCTATATCGTATTTTAGTTGTTCCAATCCTAGCTTTGTATTTTCTAAATCAGAGCTAATCCTTGTCAGTTCTGACCATATATCGTCAACTGTAGCCACGTTTACATTATTCGCTTGGACTGAAGGAGTGGGAGGAGATTCGAAAGGCGGGTTGGTATCATCCGGGATGGTGCAAGCTATTGATAGTAGAGCTATAGCTATAGTTAATACTGATAAGTATGACACAGAGGCAGATTTAAGCTGGTATCGCATGATAATGGATTGGCTCCTTAGTTGGTCGTAAGTTGGTCGTATTTGAGATTTTTATTCGTATATCTTGTAAATTCTTGTTGCAGTGTTATGAAACAAGGAGGCTCTTTCTGTCGCTGAGTACTCGCTGGACAATCTCTTAAAGGCATTAAACAATATGTTGTATGAGCACCCAACCTTGTCTGGAGGGAAATTACTTTCAAACATGCAGCGGTCGGGCCCGAATTTCTGAATACAATAATTTATCAATGGAGCCATGACTTGTGACAGCTCTTGTGACCCTATTGGTATTTTACGTGCATGCCAGTCGTACCCGGTTCTGGGCTGGGTTATGCCTCCAAGTTTGACGACAATATTAGGGCATTCTGAAACCGCGTCTATACCCTTTCTCCACAGGTTTAGAACCTCAGAATCATTATTGGCGTAAGGCCCAGTTCTTAATAGACCGCCAATGTGGTTAAGTATTATAGTTAAATCCGGAATTTCTCTAGCAAAGTGTGCGAGTTCTGTGAGTTGAGGAAAATATAGCCACGCATCAAAAGATAGACCTTTTCGGGCTAATATACGAGCACCTTCTATGAATTGAGGATCGGAAAGCTGTCCCTCGAGCTTATGTTCAGCTGTGTTGGGTATTTCAGTATGCGAGTCCCAGGTGATGGTATGTCTTATTCCTCTAAACCGATTGGGGCTGGCATTTTTCAGTTGGTCTAGTACCGGATCTACTGCTGCCCCTAAAAGAAGATTGGCATGCCCTACAATAGCTGATGCCACTCGCGTGGGGCCGTATGTTCCGCTCGCACTCGCCGCCGCTAATCCTTGTGCAAATTCTACTTCACCGACAGGTTTCATTTCTTCAGGCCCTGTAGATCGATACATTGCTCGTGTCTCAATGAAGACAGTAGAAGTAATATTGTGTCCACTTCCTGTATCGGCTAACAATTCGTCTAGTAAATATCGTTGGTAAGGAATACGAGCAGGCCGCAGGTCCCAGAAGTGATGGTGGGGATCACATATGGGTAAATTTGGCTCTAAAGTGGGTTCTTGCGTTAGGGAAAGCCATTCGTTTCCTCCAAATGGCATATATGCCTCCGTGGGATTTCGTTTAACATTAATAATATCATGTGGCATTTCAAATTAATGATGGTGTACTCTTAAACAGCGATTTATTATCTAGCGTGGTAAAGCAATGCCAGTACTTTCAACTTCACAACTTTCTTTGTCGTATGGCAACAGCCAAATTTTCTCCGATGTAAATGTGAGCATAGCTGACAAAGCTCGTATCGGTCTGGTTGGCCCAAATGGCGCGGGCAAGAGTTCACTGATAAAAGTTATTGTCGGTGATATAGATCAGACAGCGGGAGAATTGCATGTTTCCTCGGGTGTGAGAATAGGATATGTTCCTCAGATATCAGATGTTACGGGTGCAGGCAGTCTAAGAGAAGAAATAAGAACGGCTTTTCAGGAATTATTTGATATAGAAGACCAAATGGCCACACAGTTAGAAGAGATATCGAAGTTATCTTGTGGAGATCATTCACAGGCTGAGCTAAAGTACTCCGAACTTGTTTCTCGATATGAATATTTGGGTGGATATACATATGAAAATAGACTTGAGCAAGTGGTATCCGGGGTAGGGCTTTCTGAACAAAGTCTGCACTCCCCAGCTGCCTCATCGAGCGGCGGTGAACGTACTCGTGCGGCATTAGCTAAAGCTATCCTATATTCGCCAGAACTATTAATACTGGACGAACCTACGAACTACTTGGATTTGACAGGGCTTGATTGGCTGGAGAATATGCTTACCCATGGTGATATGGCATTTTTAGTAGTGTCTCACGATAGACACTTTCTAGATAAGGTTACCAGCAGTATATGGGAAATGGATCATGAAAAACTTCAGGTGTTTTCAGGAAACTACTCGCAATACAGGCGGCAAAAAGGGGAGCAGGTCCTCTGGCAACGGAAGAGATTTCAAAGACAACAGGAATTCATTGCCAAAGAAGAAGCATTTATACGAAGATATGGGGCTGGGCAACGTGCCGCAGAAGCGAAAGGTAGGGCTCGAAGGCTTTCGAGGTTGGAAAGATTAGAGGCGCCACAGGCAAACGACGACATTAGTCTCGCTGGGATTTCAGCGAGTCGAACAGGTCAAGTCCTCATTCAGTGTAAAGATCTTAGCGTTGGATTTAAGGAAGGGTCTGTTGATAGAACGCTGATTAGGATTGACGGTATCAAATTAGAGAGGAACAGTCGTACATGCCTAGTTGGTAGTAACGGGACTGGGAAAACAACATTTCTAAAAACTCTTCTTGGTATGGCTGAACCGTTAGAAGGTTCCGTAACTATTGGCCACAATGTGGATTTTGGGTACTTCAGCCAAGAATCTTACGCGGGACCAGAAGAAGCTTCGGTATTTGAGGCTTTATTGGAAGCTTTTGAAATGCCGTTAGATGAAGTAAGGCCGTACTTGGCTCGGTTTCTGTTTCGTGACGATGAAGTGTTTAAAACCGTTTCTTCGCTTAGTGGAGGCGAGAAAAGTCGACTTGCTTTGGCTAGATTGTTGATCAATAAGCCTAATCTGCTTGTTTTAGATGAACCTACGACACATCTTGATATAGCGACTAGGGAAGCTATGGAACAAATCCTTTTGGATTACGACGGAACTATTTTATTTGTGTCACATGACCGTCACCTGATTTCGCTCATGGCAAAAAATCTGTGGATATTGGAGGATAAATCCATTACTGAGTTCGATGGTTCATTCGATGAATGGCAAAGTAAATTGCAATCACAGGCAGTAAAACCTTCGAATATTAGCAATGACACGAGAGTTCGAACGCCGAGTGATACTTCTAAAAACCAGTCGCTGATTCTCTTACAGCAACGGCAGATCGATGAACTAGAAGGGCAAATATCAGACTTAGAGGAAAAAATAACTCAGATAGAAGATGCAATATCACATGCTTCTGAGACGCACAATGTTTCTGAACTTACTACTCTGGGGGAGTTGTATGAGTCATTACAGATGGAGTTGTCTGCAAAATGGGAAGAACTTGGAGGTTAACGTTCTTCGAGAAACCTAACTATCTCTGAAAGCATGAGCTCTGGATACTCCATAGGGAGGAAATGGGAGCCTTTTGAGGCTACTTTCACTTCAGATTTATCGACCTTTTCTAGAAATTCTATTATGCCTGGGTCATTTAATGTTTGGGCTCCTGCGTAATTGCCTAGAAGAAGTAGTAAATCCTCTTCTATTCCGTCAAGGTAAGGTGACGTATTTAGAGTAGTACGTTGTTCATAAAAAACAGCTTCGATTTGGGGCGGGCATTTTAATTGTGCTCTGCCGTCAGTCCGAATAAATGTACCTCCATTAATATAGTCATCAAATATTCGCTCGTCCCATGTCTGAAATACTTTCCTATCCCTGTAAGCATTACTCATCTCTTTTCTACTATCCCATATGGCACGTTTTCTTCTGGTACGTTGGGGTCTGGATCGCATATCAGCATTAGACGACAAAGCTCTGCTGCCTCCTACCCGCGAATCTATAATCAATGAAGGTCCCAAGATCCCGGGTTGTATTGAGTGGGCGATAATAGCCGCTGAACCGCCAGCCGAATGTCCTATAATGTATGGTTTTTCTAATCCGAGTGCAGAAACTACGCTGTTTAGGTCTTTAGCTAGTTCCTCAAACGTATAACCGGTTTCTGGCTTTTGACTATCCCCGTGGCCTCTCATATCAACACTTAAAACGTGATAATTGTCGGCTAGCTTTTGGGCTGTCCAATTCCACAGGTGGGCACAAAGCCCTATACCGTGAAGCATTACTAGGGGTTTCGCCGATGTATCACCCCATTCGAGATAGTGGTGTGTTATGTTATTCGCGACTACGAACTTATCGGAAAATTTATTCATAAATACCTTAGAAGCATATTGTCCTTTCATAATAATATAAACATCAGGGGTATGGGGATATGCTTCATCAGAAAGTGGGTTAGTGAGATTTAGGTTTAGGGTAATGTGGTTTATACTAGACTCAGAATAGACTTCTAGGAGGACATAGTATGTCGATGGTGAACACGGATATTCAGGGGCAGACGATGTTAATACAACTTAATCGCCCTGAGAGATTAAATGCCCTTGGTTTCCAGCTTAGGACTGAAATGGCTGAAGCATTTACTGAATTCCGAGACAATCGTGATTTGGAAGTATGTGTTTTTACAGGAACGGGTAGAGCGTTTTGCGCTGGTGAAGATATGAAAGAGGCCTTGGAACGAGGTGCTCCAGGCAGTGCATCCAAACTTGTTGATAATCCATTTTGGGAATACGGGACAATTGATAAACCAATTATTGCGGCAGTAAACGGGTATGCTATGGGCGGTGGCTTTATGTTGGTAGAAAGAACGGACTTGCGAGTGGCAGTTCCTGAAGCAGTTTTTGAGGTTTCAGAAGCCAAACGTTGGTTGTTGGGTGGGTACAATCATGGTTTTTTTGCTGGACTCCCCCATGCGGTAGCCACTGAAATGGCTTTAGGCTTTAGATTCACTGCGCAGAGAATGTATGAATTAGGCTTTATAAATAAGCTAGTAGAGTCTGAAGAATTGTTGCCTACAGCATTTGGAATGGCAGATCACCTGCTTAGTCTGCCTCCTGCCTCTCGAATGAATACTATGTATATGATGAGGCAGATGCGCTCTAAAGTTTCGCCTGAATTAGGTAGGTTGGCTGATGCTTTGCATGACCATGGGGATAAGGAAGATTTAATGGAGTCTCGCCGGGCTTTTGCCGAGAAAAGAAAGCCTAATTTTAACGGTTGGGTAAATCCCGAAGACAGATACAATATGCCGAGGATGGAGACTTTGTCCAATAACACCTAGAGTTTACATCTTGCAATCGAATATCAGAAAAGGTCTCATACAAGAGACCTTTTCTGTTGCTATGGAATAAATACTTACTTCAATGTTCCGCTATAAGCTTGGTATGCCATGTTGGTAATCAATCCTATGCGGTCTTGATTAAGAAATTTGCTGAACTCACCAATATTGACCTGTTTAATGCTATCTTCTTCGGAAAGTCCTTGGTCGTATCCACGTTTTATTTCTGTATGCAGAAGTTCTAGTAGTGTTTTACTGTCCTCAAATTCTGATCTTCCGCCTACCCCGCCGTGCCCCGGTACTATCGTGTCTGCGTCTATCAATGCTACTTCCTGCATGACATCAATCCATTTAGTTATATGACCATCAGGAAATGCTGGCAGAGTATGGTTCACTCCGAGATCCCCGATAAACAGAATTTTGTCTCCGGGAAGATATATCGTTATGTCGCTATTTGAGTGTGCCCTGCCATAATATTTCAGCTGAATTTCTTTGTCTCCCAGCATGATGGTCATGCTATCGTGGAATGTGACATCTGGGAGAGTCATTTTGATCTGATCAAGTTCCGGTATAAGTTCTGTTCTTTGTCTATATCTTTCCATATTTGCGTCGAATTTCTCTTCAAGTTCAATCCTGCAATTATGGTGGGCGACTATCGGCGCTGGTTGGAAATACTGATTGCCAAATACATGGTCTCCATGAAAATGTGTATTTATTAGGTATCTTATCGGCGCTTTTGTGACATTTCTAATGGCCGTGCGCACTTGCCCTGCGAGAGAGGGGGTCATAAGTGAGTCTATTACCATTACACCCTCTTCACCAACTATGAATCCAGAGTTGGTGGCGCAATTTTCTTGAATAAACGCGTACACGTTTTCTGCTACCTCTATGGTGCCAGTTTTATATAGATTGGTACTCAAATTCCCTCCTGAAATAACTGGTTGATTTGCCNTCTCAATGATATCANATGAATTTTATACGGGTTGGGCCTACTGAATTGGAAACACATAATCACGGACGAAAAATTAGATTGCTATGAGGGCGCAGAATATGTCACTGGCGTTGACACCTGAATAGAGCGTAGATACACTCAGTCAGGGTCCAGGATCTTTCGAACAAGATGAATGTTCAGAGGAAATATGCCACTATCAACAGACATAACTGACAGTATCGAGTTAATGTATGAGTCTGGTTGGACTGATGGTCTGCCAGTAGTACCCCCAACTCAGGATAGAGTAACTGAATTTATCAGCGCTTCAGGTCGGTCTGCTGAGGAGCTCATAGCACAACTTCCCCCACTAGGTGGAAAAGCTACTGTAGAAAAAATAGCTGTAAATGCGGTAATGGCTGGCTGTTTGCCAGAATATATGCCTGTGATTATTACTGCTATACAGGCTTTAATGGACGATAGGTTTAATCTTAGGGGTGTAATGTGCTCGACCGGTATACATACCCCTTTAATGATAGTTAGCGGTCCTATTGTGAACGAGTTAAATATCAATTCCAGTTATGGGTGCTTTGGTCATGGATGGAGAGCTAACTCTACTATAGGAAGAGCAGTCAAGCTTATATTGGTTAATCTTGGAGGAGCTGTCCCGGGGGATGCCAACAAAGCTACGTTTGGTCATCCAGGCTCATATACATACTGTATAGGTGAGTCTGATGAAAATAACCCGTGGGAGCCCTACCATGTTGAGAAAGGGTTCAATGTTGAGGATAGTACTGTAACCGTATTTCCTGGCGAGGCGCCACACAACATCATGTATCATGCGGTGCATCCCAGAAATTTTCTGACTGTCTTAGCGGATACAATGTGTCCCTTGGGAAATGTTCAAATGTATGTAATGGGGGACACATTTGTGGTTCTTGGGCCAGAACATGCAAAACTTCTGGCGGAGGCCGGATGGCGTAAGAATGATGTACGTCAGTTTCTTCATGAGAATGCTCGTAGGCCAGTTGGTCTCTTGAGGCGTGGTGGGCCTGCTCAAGGTGATGACCGGCGAGAGATGATGTGGCCTAAATTCGTTGATCCGAATGATAATGATGATTTGGTCCCAGTGGTAAGAAGAGTTGATGATATTCATATATTTGTGGCCGGTGGACCTGGTGGACCTCACTCCGTTTACATACCCGGGTGGGGATCTAGAAGTGCTATTCGTAAAATAGAGAGACCATAAGGAGGTTTCATGGCGATTGCAGTTACGACAGACTCCAGCGTATCGGAAAGACTAGAAGCTCTGGGAATTATGAGTCCTGTGGATCCGGAAGCAGAAAATAAATGGAAAGCAGCCTCCAGGATAGATACCATCGCGGGTAAATGTGGTGGGTTTCTGGCCAATAAGAAGGCCAATGCAGAAGTATTGCTTAAAGATGTAAAGGATCTTATGCAGGAAAGATACGGTCTGGGTGAAGGAATAATGATAGATAAATATATCTATTCAAGGCCTGCTTCAGAAGAGATTATTGAATCACTAGCGACTGACTGTGATTTTGTCGTCACGGCTATTGCTGATTGAGGCTCATGCACTTCATGCTGTATGCATGATGCAATGGAGCTGGAAATCAGGAGCATTCCCACTGTAGTCATATGCACTAACCCGTTCCTAAATTCCGCAGGAGTTCATGCCAGGACCTACGGGCGTAGTGGATTCAAGCCCGTAGGAATACCCCATCCTCTTGGAGGAATAACTGCAGAAGCTGTGAAGGACAGGGCGGAGTCATTAATCGAAGGTATTGTGGAAGCCCTGACGGAAAGGGAATAAAGAGGTTCATTGGTGTCAGAATGTACTGGGAGTAGATTATGGACGCAATAGGAGTATCACATATAGCTATCTGCGTGCGTGATCTGGAAAAATCCCTGGCGTTTTATAGGGATATTCTCGGGATGCATGTCACATTTGATGAGGTTCAGGATACAACTACGGGAGGACTTCCATACACCTATAAACATGATAGGAAAACTAGACGTACTGTTCATATCAGGTA
>PBPE01000005.1 GCA_002724585.1 Dehalococcoidia bacterium
TCTGCCCATCGGGAAAGTATCTGTGAGAATACATGCTGATGATGGTTTGTGTGAAACACTTATCAGGATTGCCGCCGCACGTATTGCCGGATGCGAAGTCGAAGTGAGTCTGCCTGTTGACCTGGAAAATTCAGTTGCTAAATTTCTTTATGGTCCGGAAGGAAAAGACTTGTGCGGCACAGCTGAACTTCTCACTGAAAGTGATTATGAGCTTTCTGTCCGTCTTCCTGAAATCGATAGAGTTCGATATGCACACCATGATCGGGTTCCGGAAGTAATTCACAAGGCTGCGGCCAAACTTGGAAAGCATATATCACGAAATTTGCCTCTGGCTGAAGGCCGCATAGAAATGCTGCGTTACTTAAGAGAACAGAGCCTCTCAGCAGATTATCACCGCTATGGTAATTTAGGAGAAAGGGAAGTTTAAATTCGGTGTATCACATTTTAGTTTTCCTTGGAACAACATTGTAATACTAAATTAACATAAATCCGTATACTAATGTCTCTTCCTCTCTCCTACTTATCCCAGTAGCTGCATGTTTGCTGGCAATCTTATAGTTTGACAGATAGATCAGTGAGCATTAGATTCCAGTTTATATGTACTGCTTGTTTACAAAGATTATGCTTCTGCCAATAATATGAAAGCCCGCATTCCCACAGGGATGTTTCTTGTATCGGCCGCCTCACTGATGTATGAAATCAGCCTGGCTCGTTTGCTGGCTATTGAATTATGGCATCACTACGCATTTCTNATCATCAGTTGTGCNCTGCTGGGCTACGGTGCAGCAGGTGCCTTTCGACTTNCCTGGACCGGGCGCATTCCACTGTTTCTTCCGGTGCTAAGTTTTTCTCTTNTGCTGATCCCACTTTTTCTTCTCAGCAGTCAGCTCCCCTTTGATCCCGCACTGATGTCATTAGATCCATGGCACGGANGTTGGCTGCTTCTGAATTTTCTNCTGCTGGCTGTTCCCTTCTTTCTTGCCGGTCTGACACTTAACCTATTACTGGAACAATATACAGAACATGTTCATTTTCTCTACGCCAGCGACCTTGTCGGAGCTTCATGCGGTATCCTGCTATTTTTCATCTTTGTTCCACACTTTGTAGAAACAGAATTACTTGGCATCTCCGCACTACTTGCAGTAGCAAGCAGCCTCTGCCTGGCCTCAGGAAAGATACAGAATACGGCTGTAATAATGATTTCGTTGGCATTGATTCTTGGTTGGTTTGGACTAGAAAAGATAAATTTCAAAATCAGTGATTACAAGGAACTCCCCCTTGCCTTGCGTAATCCTCAAAGCANGTTGCTGGAAACACAGCGTGATGCATCTGTAAGAATAGATACGCTGGAAACACCGATGGCACGTTTTGCTCCCGGTTTAAGTTTNAAATACAGGGGAACAATTCCTAATCAGCATGGACTTACTCTGGATGGAGATCGTTTCACGGGGATATCTCCGCTTATTCCGGAATCATTGGGTCCATACCTGAGGTATCTTCCGGAGTGGATACTTTTTTTTGAGCAGTCTCCGCCGGATAATGTGCTGATTATGAAAACCATCGGCGGACAGCAGGCCTTGGCTTCAGTTGAAGCCGGAGTTTCTTCCATNACAGTCCAAACTCCATATAAACAGCTGGCTCAAAAGCTGAAAAACAGCAACCGATTCCCACAAATCAAAGTACGTTCCTTAGGGTCNCGTGCCATGTTGGCCGAAACATGTGCTGAACCCTGCCAAATAGAGGAGNATAATTTTGACAGGATTCTGGTTGCAATAGAAAGTTCTGCTCCGGTGGGAAGCAGCGGGATGCACCCGCTTAAAACTGATCTGCTGATGAGTGTTGAGGGCGTGCAGTCCATGCTGTCCCGCCTNTCGNCTGGAGGATGGTTAGCCGTACATCGTTTCCTGCTTCCGCCGCCGCGTGCAGAAATGAGGCTACTTGCTACTGTGATTGACGCCTCACACAGTTTGGGCTGGAAACCGGAACTTCATCTGGGAGTATTCCGCAGCCTTACTACCATGATGGTTCTTGTCTCACGAGATGTCTGGAGTACCGAAGACAGTCAGCGATTCATTAAATTTTGCCACAGCAAAGGTTACGCTCCCGTTTACTATCCGGGAATGCTTGATGGAGAAATGAATAAATTTATTCCTCTCCCAGAACCCGTTTATGCCCAGAGTTTAAAGCTTCTTTTTGAGGATGCTCAGGCTTTTCATGCTAAGACTCCATTTAACCTTGAACCGGTGTCAGATGACCGTCCCTATTTTGAACTTTTTCTGGATTGGTCGAGGCTNAATGAAATACAGCAGAGCCTTGGAAACAAATGGGAAGGTNTGGCCGAAGCCGGCCTGCTGGTTCCACTTTTGTTTGCGGGTGTTACTGTGGTTTCACTGCTGCTGATAGGCGTACCCATGGTGCCTCAATTCAGGAGGATTCAAAATCCATTTTCAGTACTGATGTATTTTTCAGGAATCGGCATGGCCTTCATGTTGACCGAAATAGCTCTATTGGAAAAACTGACTCCTTTTTTAGGCCATCCTCTTTATTCTTTTGCCCTGGTGCTTGGCGGAATTTTAACAGCCACTGGTCTTGGCTCATTTCTTAGCCGAAACTGCACTCAGCTGGAAATAAGGTTTTTCTTCCTGCTGTTGATGTTTGGGCTGTTCAGTTACTTCTTTTTTCTTCAGGACATGCTCAGTCTGCTTTCCGGAGAAAACTGGTTCCTGCGGTTGTTGATGGCCTGGCTTGCAGTAAGCGCTTCAGGTTTGCTGATGGGAATACCATTCCCTGCAGGATTAAAATATTTTGCTGCCTCCTCCATCAACAATGAAGAAAGAAAAATAAGGGTGGCATTATGTTGGTGTAGCAATGCCTGTGCTTCGGTTTCCGGCGCAGTCGGGGCACTATGGATCGCACAGCTTTTTGGCCAATCAGTTCTTTTCCTGCTGGCATCACTGATTTACGGCTCAGCATGGTTAATCATTGAATTTCGGAGAAAATAAAAGTCCCTCTCGCTATTCCTGAGCAGAACCGATCATGGGAACGAAACGTACCTGACCATGCTGTGAAGTATGAAACTCACCATCTGAATCCTTTTCAATTAATGTCATGTTCTGGTAATAGCGAACATTTCCAAGCGGAATTATCAATTTTCCTCCCGCTTTAAGCTGATCCAGAAGAGGAAGTGGCACATGGTTTGCCGCAGCAGTGATTATAATTCGGTCAAAGGGAGCATGCTCTTTCCAGCCGTAATAACCGTCTCCCTGCCTAACCTGCACTTCATATCCAAGCAACTTCAGACGGATATTGACATCACGAGCCAGATTTGGTCTGATTTCCATTGAAAAAGTTCTTGCCTCAAGCTCAGCCAGAATTGCCGCCTGAAATCCTGATCCAGTACCAATTTCAAGCACTTTCATTCCCTTTTCGATCAGCAGTAGCTGCGACATCCAGGCTACCACAAAAGGCTGGCTGATTGTCTGTCCCTCGCCTATCGGTAGCGGACGGTCGGCATAAGCCATACCACGAACGTTCTCAGGTACAAACTCATGTCGGGGCACATTCATCATCGCTTTGAGTACTTCCGGACTGTTGATACCGCGTGGTTTCAGATCAACATCAATCATCCTAGTACGATTTTCCTCCCAGCCTTCGGCAAGCCCTGAATTCAGTGCAAAAAAATATAATAAAATGGGTGCTGCTAAGAAAAGCAATTTGTTTTTGAAGTATCTTATTTTGCAAGATGAAATCATTTATCCACGTTCCGCATCAAATTGTATCCTTCCATATTCATCATTATTCTTCATTGGGACGGCCTGCAAAATTTTTGAATCTTATTAAAGATTGAAAACAATTCTTTATTTAAAATCCTAAGCCGGCATTCTATTAAAGTTTGAAAAGAGGCTCCATTCATTAATCAATATATTCCTGAGTGTAGATTTGGCGTGAAGGCCAGTGGATACCGCTCAACAACTGTCCACGGACAGTATCAATGCAGACCGCGAATGCAGTCTCAGAACGGATCATAAAGCCTTTATCAAAAAAATGTGCACGACTGAAGCGGTAACCGTTATGACCGAAAACCTGGAAATATCTTTCCCTAGGAACAGGATCATCTCTGTTCCAGAGGACACTTTCTTCCAGAGGACAGTTTTCAAGGTGGTCTGAGAATGAAATATCCTCAATGCTCAAGCGCTTGTTAATGGGGGCATGAGTCACAATAAGGCCTTCCTCCTTGATCATAAGCGGCAGAGACTCAAGGTAATCCAGCAGGACTTCAGGCAGGGAAGCGGAGCGCTCAAGCCCCAAAGAATACAGAGTGGCATCTCCGCTATTCAAAAGCCAGATTTGGGGCATGTAAGTTTCAGTGCCCTTAAAATAATCCAGCATCATGTGTTCATGATTCCCCAGAAGTGCCTTTCCGTGAAGCCTGAAAAACTCAAGAACTTCTTTAGAACGTGGTCCTCGGTCAACCATATCGCCCACTGAAACCGGTTCTTCATCCGGCATCTGTTTCAGCAGAGCTCTCAGAGTATGATAATTTCCTTGGATGTCTCCGATCAGGTTCATGTCTATTTTCGGGAGGAATGCGGTAAGGCAATAATCTGTGGCTTTATCAGACTGATTTTTTCTTACTCGGCAAGCCCTGACTTAGATAATAATCAAATAATTTTTAAATCCCCAAACAATACCTGCCAGCACTTTGATGTATAATTTATTTCTTGACAAGATATTAGGATAATTTATAACTTTTAACACATTAAAGCTGAAACTGAGTTTCTACAAATTAAGTTGTTAGGCATTATCAAAACCAACCACATCATCACTATTTCCCTATATGGTGATGAATTTAAAATTGAAGAAAAAATCTGAGAGCCTTTTATACAAAGCGCTAACTGATTTTACCCCCCCCTTTGAGTCTATTTCTTAGACTGTTAAATAATTAAATTGATTGGGAAGAGGATGGTTTTCGAGTGGAAACTAAAAGGAGGGCTGAATGGATATGCTAATTCTTAAATAATCCTATTGGTCATTTAAACAGACTCATGATAGATCACAATGGACAGGCAAACTCAATAACTCCTGATGAAATAATAGGAGCATACGAAATTGCAACCATTCATAACGGCCATCCTAGCTATTTTTTGTTGACTGAGGAGGGTGATTAGTTAGGTTCTTCAGGCTGTCTGACTGTGAAGAATTAGGGGTGTATTAGGAATTTCAATTGTACATGTTGTTGTCTCAAGACAATTTTTTACAGGAAATGA
>PBPE01000043.1 GCA_002724585.1 Dehalococcoidia bacterium
CAAGGTCAATACTTGGATGTATCCATGATGGACACACTGACATCTCTTATATTCATGGAGAATCTGGAAGAAGACTTAGCTAATGGAATCAACCTTAGAACAGGCAATAATAGCAGAGGCGGACCTACAGGCTTATACAAAACATTGGATTCAGAAATAATTATTACAGTCGCTAGCGATGCTCAATGGCAACGTCTATGCGACGGTATAGGACTCACGGAATACGCTAATGATCCTAAATTTGGTACTTATACCAAGAGGATAACAAACGTCGCAGAGGCTCGCGGGATCATACAGAACCGTATAAAATCGCTTACTCGGTCCGAGGCTCTCAAAATATTAGAAGACGCAGATGTACCCTGCGGTCCAGTCAGATCTATTGAAGAAGTCATGGTTGATCAACAATTCTATGAGCGCGGAACTCTTGTGCCTCTCCGAAACGGCTCAACATCTAGCGTAGTTCCAGGAATAGGTTCCGGGTGGCCAGTTCAATTTTCATCAGGGCCACTTCCAGAATTAGACGGAGCACCAACCCTCGGCATGAACACATTAAGCATTCTCACTGATACACTTGGATACACTAGAAAAGAGATAGACCAATTGAAATCTGACGGCATAATTTAGAACGATGATTATTGGATACAATATATTGTGACAATACCTAAATGGACAGCCTCGGGAGATTTGTTTGAAGGTTGCAATTGCAATCTAATTTGCCCATGCCATATTGCATTCAGGCAAAACAGCACTAATGGGAACTGTGATGGTGCTTGGGGTATCCACGTAGAAAAAGGTATTTACGGGTCCATTGACATATCTGGTCTAAATGCTATGGTTATCGCTCATTCTCCGGGGCCTAGCATGTTCGATGGCAATTGGGAAACTGTAATATATATAGACGATCAGTCCAACACAAATCAGGAAGACGCTTTAAAATCCATATTGTCGGGAGCTGGGGGTGGCCCGTGGTCAAAACTGGCTCGCTTTTATGTAAACTCAAGCCCTATCGCGATAGAAAAGACTTCTTTCAACTATACTAAGACACAGAAAACTCGGGCCTTAAGTGCAGGGGCATCCGCCAATTTGCTGGTTGAAGCACTTACCTCAGCCGATGACCAAAATGTAACTCTTAGCAACCTGTTCAACGTCATTCATGGACCACTACACACTGTAGGTAAATCTGATCTCGACATAGAGTCACATGGATTACAATGGTCTAACCGAGGCAAACATGGGTTGTTTAGCCAATTTGAATGGTCAGGTCCATAACACAAGCATATGAAACAGGTTGGTTGTACGCCCTAGGCATCCCTTCGCGCGGGAACCCTGAAGTTTTAGAGATTGAGAGTTATATGACAACACGCGAATACATATCACCCGATAAAGGCTACGTGATCCTAGGTCTAATAACTACAGGTCCGGATTGCTGGTCTGATTTGATATCCAAGATATCACTACTACTTATCGGCCCGAAATCAGAACCTGAAAAATACGACATCAAAATAAGCCTGCATGGTCAACACGACGCCATGTCCGAACCAGAATTCAGCAGAACACCTGTGGCCAAATCTAACACTGGTATACCCATATCGGAAGCACTGTTAAAATTTCAAAACACAATCGCAGAATACTACCTCGTAGGCAACAATGTCCTTAATGTAAATCGAGCCTTCTTAGTAGAAGCAGTACGCCGTCACAGGAGATCAGCCGACCAAGCATCCCGCATCATCGATGAAGTAGACGACCTGCCAATACGGAGATTTATAGATCTTGGAGACATTCATAAGGGGCTATCAGCCGGACTTACACCTGAACCAAAAGAAACCATAGCTAATTACAGCCGAAGATGCAGGTCATTTATAACAAACATGAACAACGTAGAAATCTCGGATATATGCCGCAGATTAGAACTGACACAAAACGAATCACTATCTCAAAATCCTACAGATTCTCTGGAGACTGAAAACCTAGTGTTTGAAACTTTTTTTAAGTTATTCGATTAGAATTAATTCGGCATAGAAATCCTGATAAAAACTGTTAGGGAGTTACTACAATGCGATTCACAAGCAAACCTTTACGGTCAGTTATGTTTGTCCCTGGAAACCGAGAAGATTTGATGCTAAAAGCCCCTAAATATGGAGCTGATGCACTTATCCTTGATTTAGAGGATTCCGTCCCGGAGAATGAAAAGGAATCAGCTCGCAATCTAGTAAAGAATGCAGTTGAACAACTGGGCTCTGAGGGCGTTACCCTTTTCGTAAGAGTAAACCGATTAGAGACCGGCTTAACAGGATTTGACCTAGAGGCTGTGACTTCACCTAAACTCTATGGAATTTTATTGCCGAAAGTTGAAAACCCAGCCGATGTGACAGAAGTAGACACACTACTACGTTTTTTTGAAAGAAAAAACCATATGGAAATCGGCTCTATTTGTATTGACCCAGCCTTGGAAACAGTCCATGGGATTCGGCAGGCGTACGACATAGCAATGGCCTCTAATCGAGTAGCCCATATGGGGGGTAGTGGAGGCAAAGGCGGAGACACTTCGCGATCGATTGGCTACCAATGGACGCCAGAGGGCATGGAGACTCTCTTTGTAAAATCTAAAGTGCTAGTCGATTCACGATCTGCGGGAATAGAATTCCCAATTAGCGGAGGGTGGTTCGATATTCATGATCTAGACGGGTTACGAGGCCTCGCGATGCAGCTTCGACAACTAGGATACACAGGAATGCATCTCATACACCCGTCCCACGTCCCTATAGTGAACGAAGTATTTACTCCTAGCAAAGAAGAAATTTCGTACTGGCAAGGATTGTTGCAAGCTATGGACTCACAAAGAGGCCAAGGTAGCGCAGTAGTCACCTATGCTGGAGACATGGTAGACATAGCACATGAACAAACTGCCAGAACCATGTTGGAGCGAGTAAGGCAATGGGGAATTATCTAGAAATCACGTGAGGATAATATAAATGGATTATTCAAATTACGAACACCTAGAAGTCAAGGTGCTTGATGGGGTCGCTTTAATTACTATGAATCGGCCGGAATCACTAAATTCAGCCAATTTCCAACTGCATTATGAGCTCAGCAAGATATGGCTCGACATTGGCAATGATGACTCAGTGAAAGTAGCCGTAATAACAGGATCAGGAAATGCTTTTTCAGCAGGCGGTGATTTTGAGATGATCGAAGCTGCAATAGGCAATCCAGCAGTGATAGCTCAAAATACCAAGGAAGCGGGGGACATCGTATACAATCTAATGAACTTGGACAAACCAGTGATTTCCGCAATAAATGGGGTAGCAGTAGGAGCTGGATTAGCCGTTGCATTACTAGCAGACATCTCAATTGCTTCAGAAAAAGCTCGTATCACAGATGGACATACCCGTCTAGGAGTTGCAGCAGGAGACCATGCCGCTATGATCTGGCCGCTATTATGCGGAATGGCCAAAGCCAAATACTACTTGTTAACCTGTGATTTTCTTGATGGATCAGAAGCAGAACGCATTGGTCTTGTCAGCAGAGCAGTACCTCATGAAACTCTAATGGACACCGCCATGGACATAGCGAGAAAATTGTCCCATAGTTCCCAACCAGCGATACGATACACCAAACACTCGTTAAACCAATGGCTTAGACAATCCGGTCAGGGGCCATTTGATTATTCACTACTTGCCGAAGCAATTGGCTTCTTTGGCCCAGATATCCAAGAAGGACTAAGTGCGATAAAAGAAAAGCGGAACCCAAAGTTTCCGTCGGCTAGTTAACAGGTAATATTACCAACTTTAAGAAAGAAGGAGGCATCAGATTGGCTAACAAGAAAGGAACCGGACTCTTAATGGTATGGGTAGATGTGCCCGAACAATATGAAGATGAATTCAACAAATGGTATAACGAAGAACATATCCCAGAGATTACTTCTATTCCAGGAGTACTGAACGCAGCACGATACGAAGCGGTGAAAAGCGGTCCAAAACATCTGGCCTGCTACGAATTAGAAAACTCTTCTGTTACTGATAGCGACGCATGGACCCAAAGAAACCCGTCAGAGTGGGCGCAACGAATAGGACCTAGAATCATTGGGACTAACATGATTAATAACGTATATGAGATGATACATCCACAGTCCTTAGATGATTCCATATCAAATTCTGACATGGCCCCTGCACTACAAATCGGACGCATGGACCCCGTTTCTGGCAAAGAAGAAGAATGGAATGAATGGTACAGCACAGTATATGTTCCAAACTACGAAAAAGTACCAGGATGTATCAGAGGCAGGCGTTGGAAGTGTGTTAAAGGAGCTCCGTCTTACGGAGTTGTCTACGAATTTGAAAACGAGCGAGTATCAGAACAATCTGAGTGGGAACAGCAACGAGACATAAACCCAAAAAACCCCGCAATGCGAGACGCTATGATCCACGCCCCAGGTTCACCCGGAATTTGGAAGAAAACCTTCCAGTTATAGTATGGGTTATGGCTGGTTTACCACTCTCACACGGATCTCGTAAACCAGCCATAACCACCAATAGTTGCACTAGACAAGACAATGTTAAATAATATTCTTACAAATGCTTTATAAATTAGCGTTCCCACTAATAGCTTTACTGATTCTGATCACACCAACGGTAATACATGGTCAGTTTACTGAATCAAGGCCTTATAAAACAGAGGCTGGGCCATACATACTAAATATCCAAGCAGATCCCTCTCATTTATCCTTAGGAACTGTGGATTACACGATCATAGTCAGCAATGTATTGGATCACTCTGCAGTTTCTGACGCTAGGGTCCTGATATGGGGAACCCATGCTACAAATGGGCACAGAGGCTGGGCCAACGCCTTGAACAATCCGCTCACGCCTGCTAAATACACCGCGAGGGTTCAATTAGAAGGGCCTGGTGTCTGGGAAATGAGCATAGATGTGATGAGTCCACTTGGCCGAGTGGCCATTCAGGTACCGTCGCAAACCATCCCGCGCCCCCGACTCTCCCAGTCAGGTAGCCTAGTATTTATAGGGGTATTCGTGGTACTGATTGGAGCTACCGTGTACGCGACTTTCAGTATTCGAAGAAGTATGAAAGCCCGAGAAAACATTAATGCGAGTTAAACCATACTACCTAGTAGCAGGTCTCCTATCATTATCCACATGTATGGTCCTCAATAGTTCTAAGGCATACGCTCATGGTGGGATTGAACCCGGAGACAACCTACTTCTTGCTTGGAGCAACAATCCATTCCCAAGCCTTATTTTATTAGTAGTTGCTTATATATACGTGAATGGGTTAAGGAGATGGAACAATCCCAGCCATCCAATCAATATCTGGCAGAAAACATGTTTTTTTTCAGGTCTGGCATGTGTATTTATAGCTCTACAATCTCCAGTAGACCCTCTAGCAGAACATCAATTCTCTATTCATCAAGTTCAACATCTATTACTCAGAATGATCGGCCCCCTACTAATACTATTAGGAGCGCCACTAACTCCTATACTGAGAGGAATTCCCAGGTGGGCTCTAATGAATATAGTCAGGCCTACCGTAGGAAACGGACTCATAAGAATTCTTTATTTTAAAATTACAAACCCTGTACTTACGTCAGTAATTTTTATTGGCTCATTATATATGTGGCAGATTCCGTTTCTGCACAACTTAGCGGTACGAAACGACGTTTTCCACGAATTCATGCATTTTTCCATGCTGTTCTCAGGATTATTATTCTGGTGGATAGTGATAGACCCTAAACCCCACAGGTCTAGACTTCATTATGGGCTCAGAGTCTTATTCCTAGGACTGTTAGTACTACCAAACACTCTTCTGGGAGCAATCATCACATTCTCTCGCAGTACACTATATGAATCTTACTACGAATTTCCTCAACCTTTTGCCTTGGCCCCCATGCTAGACCAACAAATTGGGGGCCTAAGTCTATGGGTAGTAGGCGATATGATGTGCATATTAGTAGCTGGTATCACTATGATTTTCTGGTATAACAATGAGAAGTCTCTAGATCAAGTTCCATAATAAAATCAGAATATCTTCTTGACCCAAGTACTGTTCAACTTTAGGATATAGCCCAGCTAAATGTTATAACTCTAGAGGAGATCCCAGTGACAACCTATTTGAACCGGCCCCACCCAAAATTTGATTGGTTTATACCAATAGATGGTGACGGATATAAAGCCGGTACACTACAGGCGGAAAGAGAACCTACTTTCAAATATCTAAGCGAAGTAGTTCAAACAGCCGAGAATCTTGGTTTTTATTCTTTATTGATTCCTACCAGATTTGCCAACGGGCTATTTTCAGAAGACGCACCTCTCGCTGAAACGTGGACCATGGCAACTGCTCTAGCAGCCGTCACAAAAAAAATTAGATTTCTTATAGCCGTGAGACCTGGATTTATCTCTCTAGGTCTTTTCGCTCAGATGGCAGGAGCTTTACACGAAATCTCAAATGGTCGTATAGACATCAATATCGTTCCCGGCGGGATACAAAACGATCTAGAAAGAATTGGCGAAACCAGTGACCATTCCACTAGATACCAGCGGGCCGAAGAATTTATAGATGCGTGCCGAACTCTCTGGAACACGGAAGGCCCCGTCTCATATGAAGGTTCATTCTACAAGTTGAACGGTGCATATTGCTCACCATCTCCAAGTTCTAATCCCCCACGTTTTTACTTGGGAGGAGTGTCAGACAATGCCATAGGTCTATCCTCGAGACAAGCCGATGTACATCTGGGATGGATAGAGCCTCTCGAGAACACCGAAAAGAGGTTGATCCAACTCAAAAACGCATTTGAGACCTCCGAACGATCTCCTTCGTTTGGGTTAAGAACACACATCATAATGCGCAATACAGAAGAAGCCGCATGGAAAGCTGCCGAAGACCTAATATCAAGTGCTGATCCTATAGTGAAAGCGCAAAGACGATCGTCAATCGAAGGCACTGTGATGGTCGGACAACAAGCTCAGGCAATTAAAGCGCCAGACCATCGTCTTGGAAAATATCTATGGAATGGACTGTCAGAAGTCCGCGTAAACTGTGGAAGTGCCTTAGTAGGGACACCAGAACAGATATGCCAAGAATTACTAAAATACTGGGACTTGGGTATCGACGAATTCATTTTATCCGGATTTCCGCACGTTGAGGAATGTCACAGGGTATCAGAAGAATTACTGCCAATGTTACGCGATGCAATCGAAACCAGAATCGATCATAATTCAAACTAGTAGAATAAACCGTAACTCCTAGAATCCTAGTTCTATATTAGGCTAGCCCTCGATGAACCAACTAAGAATTATAACTTGGTTACTGCCCAAGCACCTACGCTCTTCGTGGATAAATATAGCTATTATTTTGGTAGGAGCATGTATTGCTCTAGTCTCTGTTGGGTTAGGATATATTTATTCCCAAGCCATCTCCGAAGCAGGATTACAGTACGCGATTGCATCCAGCTCCCCTGGGTCTTTAAACATTCGGATCACTACTCAAAACAGACCAATTGCTCCTGAAGATTACTCGGCACTCCAAGAATCAATAGAACGAGTTGTAGACGATAATATCGGATTTCTCGTCCAAAATTTCGCAAGGAACGGACGAACACAATCAAATTTGTCTATTACAAACGATCCCATGGATACTCTATCTTTATTTGGTGGACCTATTGGAAGGCCATTTTTCCTAACTGACTTTGAGAAACATAGTAATTTACTTGAAGGAACTTGGCCCAGCACAGCGGAGACAGAGCATGCAGATAATCATTTGCAGATCGACACAGTCATTGGAAATGATATTGCTAAGTTAATGCATTACTCCCTAGGTGATACCGTTTACATACTGCCATATAAAGGTGATACATCTGAATTGATTATCATGAATATAGTTGGCATAGCCGAACCAAACGATCCTCAACAAGAATATTGGATGGGAACACCAAGTTATTTCACCATTCAAAAAGTCAATGACAAACCAATTATCCCATTTTACGTAAATGAAGATGACTTTATAAACAAAATAGGAAATAAATACCCCAACATGGTAGGGGATTACGAATGGCTAATATTTATAAACGCCAATATGATCACTCCAGACATAGTAGTAGCAACCCAAGGAGCTCTGGAAAACCTAGAGACCGAAATAAATAAACAATTCCCTAGATCAACAGTTTTAACTTATCTTGAGAACAGCCATCGATCAGGTCTTTTAAGCAAGTACACCAAAAATAAATTGCTCGCCCAGATACCTATATTTCTATTTATATCGTTAATACTAGTTGCTGATTTCTATTTCTTAATAACTATCATTACATTGTTTGGCCAGGGACAATATACAACCTCAAGTTTAATCAATAGTAGAGGGGCGAATTTTCAGCAAATATTTATGCTGCAAAGTAGCACATATTTTTTAATCATTTTCGTCGCGTTCTTGGGGTCTCCATTTTTGGCCGATATTATCGCGGACACATGGCTATTAACCAGCATACCCTCGGTTTCAGGCTTGCGAAAGAACCTACTGTTTAGCAGTCCACACATATGGGTTTGGACTGGATGTGCGTCAGCCATCACGCTATTAGTACTAATACTCAGCGGTGGGGTAGCACTTAAGCGGACATTGGCACTAACTACTCAGAACAAATCACGACCTTCCGTAACTCCTATGATACAAAAGTTCTATATAGACGGATTGATCGGGATATTATTTCTTCTACTACTATGGCAAACCCAATCGAAGTCTGGATTCGTTGAAGAGAATATTTCCGACAATAGGCTGTTTGTGGAACCTAGTCTTCTAATAGGACCAGCTTTAGGATTTATGCTTGGCGGATTACTATTAATGCGATTAGCTCCATATATCTTGAGGGTAATAACCTTTACAATCCATTTTTGGGCTCCATCATGGGCGGTATACACACTAACCAAGATGAGTAGAGATCCTTTCGGCTATTCTGCTGTATCAGCAGTACTGATGTTATCCATGACCCTAGGGGTATTCGCGTCTGCGTTCCAACCAACGTTATCCAGCATAGAAAGTTCCCAGGCCCTGTACGAGATAGGAGGTGATCTAGTCATAACCGACATATCATTCTCGAAAGTGAATCAAGATGAAGAGCTTGGGAAATTAACCTCTATACCTGGAGTCCAACATATAAATCCAGTGCTTAGGGAAAATGTAAAACTCGTTGATCAGAAAACGAACAAACCAAGTTATCTGTTGGCAATAGAACCCAAGAATATGGAAAGCACCACTTGGTTCAGGGAGGATTTCTCGGATACTTCTTCTGGTCTTGATGGTTTAATACGACCAATGCTGTCAGACTCAATACCGACGCCAGACAAACCAGGCGGAGTACCGATCCCTTATAAAGACCGTTACATAGGGATTAAAGTTAATGTCGATGTTCCAGAGTTTGTCAGAAAGAATCAGTGGATACAGTTTACAGCCAGAATATCAGACTCATACGGGCACTACACGAACATTGAGTTAGGGGAAATTGCTACTGGGACACACAACCAAAACACATACGAGACATTATCGGCCCCGCTACCATCACAATTTAATCTCATACCACCATTATTATTAACATCAGTGTTTGTAACCGCATCGCCATCATCGAACATACCTACTGGTTCAATTCATATTAATAGTCTTATTTCAGGGGAAGATATAATTTCCGAATCCCACGCTGCTATTCCAGAGTTTAATAGTATAGAACAATGGCAATTATTACCAAATACGACGCAAGCCACAGACAGTTTGAAAATATCCCAAAAAATCTCCGACAGTGACTCGCCCGGACTCACATTCTCATGGTCCTCTGATTTGAATGGTGACGCGCGAGGCTTATTCATACCAACAGGACCATTTCCATTGCCCACTATAGGCAGTCCAGAGTTCTCTGTTGGAGAGGTAGTACATGTACAAGCTGGGAGAGAAATAATCCCACTAAAAGTGGTTGGAACAACTCAGTTTTTCCCTACCATAAGCCCAAAGTTGCAACCATTTTTCATTGTACCTGTCACTGAATACATAAACTATGCTACTAGAATCGGAAGGCCTTATAAAGGCCCTGAAGAGTTTTGGCTATCCCTAGAAGACAACGCAGATAGAAAATTTATCGTCTCTTCACTAAATGAAAAGTTATCCAACGCTATAGAAGTGAAAGATAGAGATGCAGCCGTTTCTATGGCTCTAAATAACCCCTTATCGGGAGGTGCTTGGGGAAGCATAACGTTCGTATCCATAGTCGTCTTAGTATTGACCTCGCTTATATCTCTGACTACGCATAGTGTACTTACTTCGTATCGTACCCGCACAGATGTTGTAGTGACGAGAGTCCTTGGGCTAACAAAACCTCAGATGATATTGTCATTAATATTTGAAAAACTATTTATCTGTGTAATCGCCATACCTGCTGGTCTGGCTATGGGAACAATATTGTATTCGTGGATACTCAGCTATATGGGCACGACACAATCAGGGCAGCCCATCGTCCCACCAATGATAATAGATACTCAGTTAAATATCGTAGTGCTTTCTTTGTGTTTAATACTGTTGTCAGCAATAGTAGCGGTCATAATGGCTTCTATAACAGGATTACATTACAAAACGTCTGATATACTGCGGTCCGCTGGCTAGGTGCCCAATCAATAAGTCACAAGCATGTAGGCAATGAAATGTCTTTAATAAAACTCGGGTATATAATAGCTTTAAGACGAATCATATCAGCCTGGCATATTGAGGCGATACTTTTTATTGGTATCTTCTTAGCCGTGACATTACTCTCTAGCAGCGTAGTATTCTCTCAACTACTGTCTGAAGTGTCATTAAGTCACACACTATCCAATAGCAAAGCAGATGACAAGCAATTATGGTTAAGGTCTTTCAGCGATTTGAAGTCTTTACAGCCTGAAGAATCTGTATCTATATATTCTCAGAACGCCGTGTTTGTAAAGCAACGGGTAATAGACAAACTCAGAACTTTCACGCTTGACCACCACTTAGTTCTTGAAACTGCAACGTTTTTCTTTGAAGGTTCACCTACACTCTCACAAGACGATCAGGCCAGACCCAGAGGAAAAGTACAATATCTAAGTTCCCTCCAAACATCGGAAAAGTTTTCCCTGGAAGCTGGTGCATGGCCTGACGCTTCCGATAATCCTGATTCTCCTATGCAAATAGTACTCGATCAGACAGGGTCCAAGATTTTGGAACTTGGAATCGGAGACCAATTTACGATATTCCCATCATCTCAAACGCAACAATCTGGCATTACTACTGATGTAGTAGTTGTAGGAATATTTTCGAGGGAAAATCCGGATTCAGACTATTGGAAAGGGATGGAGGGTGATTTTAGCTATGTGGATCAAAGGTGGGGTATCGTGCCTTTATTCACTAAAGAATCAAACATCACAGTCAAATTAGCTGATTCATATGATGGCCTATATACGAATACCACTTGGTTGGTGAATATCGATCCACGGAAGATCCATTCAGGAGATGTAAATCAACTGATACGCACTATACACAATATCAGATCAGAAACTGCAACAAACTTGGTTCATGGCACAGTATCTGCGCAACTCGATAGACTCCTTGAGGCACATGAAAAAGAATTAACAGTATCCAGAATTCCTCTTTTGCTAATGGTATTCTTAGTCAGCGGAGTTCTAGTCTACCATCTACTATTGATATCTAATCTCACCATAAAATCTCGATCAGCAGAAATCGCGATTTTAAAAAGTAGAGGCGCAGGAAATTGGCAGCTTGCCGCCTTGATATTAATAGAAGGATTAGTATTATCCATACCAGCCATCGTTCTTGGAGTTTTTCTCTCTCCTATAATTGCTGACGTGTTAGGATCCCTTTTCTTCCAGTCTTCCCAAACGGAGAAGGCCTCGCTGACCCTGCTGTCGGGCGTCATAGGAATATTAGGGGCCTTATTCGCCGTTTCTGTACTAACATTATCAACTTTTATAATATCTAGAAAAGGCATAGTAGAGTTCCGTCAAACGGGCTCACGTCCTGCGCAAACACCATTTATACAACGGTATTATCTTGATGTCCTATTCCTAATAGTGGTAGGTATACTATGGTGGCAGGCACATAACAAAGGATCATTTATCATACAATCCCAAACTAGCGATACTTTAAGCATAGATTATTCATTACTGATTGCCCCGATCGCTGGATTCATAAGCATTAGCCTATTAGTACTTAGATTTTTCCCAGTCATTGTTGCAATAATCGCGAAGTTGCTTGAGCCAGTTGCGCCGATATGGGCAGTTCATGGTGCCAGGAAAGTTTCTAGAGACCCGATTGTACCAGGCAGTCTAGTAGTCCTAATCATGCTGGCAACTTCCTTAGGGGTTATAGGTAGTTCCTTTAGTTCAACTTTACTAAAGAGCCAATCAGATCAAGCTATGTATCAAGCAGGATCAGATATTCGAATAACCCATAGATCCTCTCCTAGTATTGAAGCCAGCACATCTCTAGACACATTCTTAACTGCTGATAAAAATATCAACAACGTAGCCTACGCACACCGCGTAGACGGCCATCTGAATACGGATGGATTCGTATCAACGAAAATATCCACTCTAGCAATCGACCCAATTGCCATAGATGAAATTGCATGGTCTCGGTCAGATTTCGTCGAATCATATCACGCAACCAATCTAAGCAAGGCAGTACTTCCAGATAAATCCATATGGGAGTCAGATGGCATAGATATACCAGTTGGTTCAGAAGGCTTATCTGTATGGGTACGGCCAAATCGACCATATCAACTGCTAACTCTCACCGCTAGGTTAAGAGATTCTTCAAACAATTATTTCGATCTTCCCATTGGACAGTTGTACTTCAAAGAATGGAAAAATTTAAGTGCCCGGTTTGACAGTCTAGACGATATCACTCCAACACGCAGGCGAGCTGCTAATAATAAATTTAGAGGCATTCCCACTTTCTCAGACCTAAAACAACCATATACCCTACTAGCCCTGCATCTGACCAGCAGCGCCGGAATAGAAGAAGCGGGAGCTATCTTTGTTTCGGATATGACGGCATATGCAGGTACACAACAAACACTGCTTACTGACTTTACTAACACCGACAACATACATGTCATCGAGGACCACACTCGACCAGGTTTATACGATATTAGTCACAATACGTCTGTAGTGAGAGATCCAGAAGCCCATTCCCTTAGATTCGGATGGGCTCCTGGTGGAAATGGATTACGCGGCATTAGATTCGGAGACCCAGAAGCACCAATTAAATCAATAGTAAGTCATGAAATACTGGAACAATCCAATTCCAGAGTTGGAGACGTTATTACCCTTGGCATGTCATCCTATTCAGTACCCATCAAAATTAACGCGGTCGCAAAATACTTTCCTACTCTAGACCCTAAATCAAATCCTTTTGTCATAGTCGATAGGAATAGTTTTGAATATTATTCAAACACCCATAGCCATCGTATTACACCTGGACCAACTGAAATATGGGGGAGTTTCACCACTTCGGACGTCACGACTGATCAGATGACAGATTCCCTCATACAGTCTAAAATCACTCTTCCTAATATACATTTTGCACAACAATTTATTGAACAAAGCTCTGCCAAACCCGTTAAAAACGCAAGCTGGGGAGGCCTGCTCATTTTGATGTTTTTGACACTCATAATAGCCAGCGTATGCGGCATCATTATGTTTTCGTACCTTGATGTAATACAACGCCAGGGCGAATTTGCATTAATCAGGACCCTAGGATCGTCAAAGCATCAAGTTTTATTCGCTGTGTGGTTTAGCCTACTAATAATTTTTGCCTTTGGAATAGTCTTAGGCACCTGGGTTGGCCAATTAATTGGTTCTAGCATACTACCCCTTCTTGAAATAGCAGAGGACGGCAAACGTATTACTCCACCAATGTTACTGCAGATGAATTGGATATCTCTTTCTTTAACATATCTCATGCTATCTACTGTTATATTGGGTACTACAGTGTGGCTAGCATGGTTTACAGCTAAAATAGACATCCAAAGGGTACTAAGAGCAGGGGAATCCGCAAGATAAATCCTATTGTAAAACAAACACGAGGCAGCTAATAACAATGACCACATCTCAAAAACTAAATATTTCACTGTCCCAGAGTAACTATGACAGCTCTTACATCACCTGCCGGGATTTATTCAAGATATACAAACCAGCTGATCTCGAAGTAGTAGCATTGCGCGGAATTGACTTAGATATCAAACAAGGAGAGCTCACAGCCATAGTTGGCGAAAGCGGTAGCGGAAAAAGTACTTTTCTTAATATATTAGCAGGACTCGAAACCCCATCTGCCGGGCAAGTTTCTGTTGGGAACAGAAACTTACTTGATATCACTAATAAATCCTTAGTAGAGTACCGTCGCTCAGAGGTAGGGTTCGTTTGGCAATCCACATCACGTAATCTTGTCCCGTATCTAAGTGTTCGAGACAATATAGAACTACCAATGGCAATAGCCGGCTCAAGCGCGACAGATAGACGAAAACGAAGCTCATATCTGATAAAAGAGTTGCAAATAGAAGATAAAGCTACACGGCTACCTTCTCAACTATCTGGAGGGGAACAGCAACGCACAGCCATCGGGGTCGCACTATCGAATACACCACCTTTATTACTTGCTGACGAGCCCACAGGCGAATTAGATAGTCAAATGGCTATAGAAATATTCGACTTGTTGCGTTCTATAAATCGAGACCATGGAACCACCATAGTTATAGTGAGTCATTACCAGGATATCGCTAATCACGTTAATCGTGTCGTACACATTAGAGATGGAAGAATCAGTTCAGAAAGTTTCATGGAACATGGTTTTGACAGAAACGACACTAGGGCTGAGCATGAATATGTTGTTATAGATGAAGCAGGGCGACTACAAATCCCTTCTGAAACATTAAATCATGCAAATATTGATAGGTTAGCAGTTATAGACGTTTCAAATGACACTATCACTCTATCTGAAGCACGGCGTCCTAACGGGAAAACAGATGAATAACGACAGAATATTAAGTCTCATAGCGGAACGACAAATATGATAGATGACCACCAAATATCTAGACCTAGACAATCACATATATTAAAACTGGACAATGTTACTCGCGTATTCGGTTCCGGAAACCAGTCAGTAACCGCTGTAGACAACGTCTCCTTAGAAATCAAACACGGACAGTTTATAGCACTGGTCGGACGATCAGGTTCTGGAAAAACAACATTAATGAACATTATGTCTGGTCTAGACAACCCAACAAGTGGGCATGTGGAATTTGACGGAAAATTTCTCACTGATATGAGCGATGGGGAACTAGTAAAGTTACGTCGCAATAAACAAGGATTTATTTTTCAGTCATTTGGACTGATTTCGTTACTCTCAGCATACGAGAACGTGCAGCTCCCACTCCATATCAGCGGAACTTCATGGCGTGAACGCCGGAGAAAAGCCGCTACTGCATTAGAGATGGTTGGCCTGGCTGGCAGGGCCAATCACAGGCCATACGAACTATCAGGTGGCGAGCAGCAGCGTGTCGCTATAGCAAGAGCCCTGGTATCAGAACCCAACATACTATTTGCGGACGAGCCAACTGGCGAATTGGACAGCGTCAATGCACTGTACATATCNCAAATCCTAAAAGACATATCAAAAACCAANCAAGTTACGATTATTGCNGCAACGCACGATCCGACNCTTGCAGACATGAGTGATCAGATCTACCGCATGCAAGACGGCACGATACAAAATTGAGCAATTTGGTATTANTAAAGTGTATGACTTNGCGAATAAGACNATACGTGGAGTGCATAGTTCTTGATTGCACCCTGAGCATATGATAAATTAACCTGTAAATAGTAAAAAGAATTTAGGAGTAGCCAATGGCTTATGTCACACCAAGGGACGGTGAAACTCCGGAAAGCCTAGTAAACCGTTTTAGAGCTTCAGTCCAACACGCGGGCATACTCAGAGAGTTGAAAGACAGACGATTCTTCAGATCAAAAGCCCAGAAGGAACGACTAGCAGCACAAAGAGCAGCTAGGAGACGCAGAAGACAGCGCAGATAAAATAACGGCAGTTAATAAACTGCCGTTATTTATTAATATCTGTAGCCTCTACAGGCGATCTAAACGGACGCTCCGGCGGCGTAGACAACAGAATCAATACGGTCCCAACCAAATATAAGCCCGCCATGCTCACATACAACATATCGTAGCTACCTGTAACATCTCTAATTACAGCCCCTAGTCCAGGACCTAGTCCCAAAGCCATTGTCTGCAGAGGCCCAAACGACCCTAATATAGATCCGTAAGAATCCCTCCCATAATATTGGGCTATCATCATATGTTCCAGGGACCCTACAGACCCTGAAGATAGACCCCAAATTACCGCGAACAAATAGGCCGATGGCAAACTATCTACTGTGATTAGAAAAACATCCATAATAGCAGCGACTACAGTAGCAACTATTAGACATTTTCTAGGTGTAATACGATCAGCTAGCACTCCCCACATCACATTTCCAAGTGCCAACACAGTCCCCAAACTAAGCACAGCTGCCGCCTGCGTTTGAGATATTCCAGATTCCAACAAATACGGCTTCAATCCAAACCCAACACTGGAAGACGCGACAGTACCTATAGCGGATGTGATGACTATGCACCATAGAGCTCTAGTCTTGAACGCCTCTTTGACGGTCCAGCTGAATTCTGGTTCCATTAAATTCAAGTTGTCATCAACTGACAACACCTGTAGTCCTGTAGTTTCGGAAACTGCATCAACTCCATCTGGTAGGAGTCCAATATCCTCGGGCCTTCTCCTCAGAAGCCACATTAATGGCAGTACAAGGGTCACACAAAGTATTCCTAAATACCTATACGCTACTCGCCAACCACTATAGCTAGCGACTAATGAATATAGCATTATATTTATAGCACCAGATACAGGACGTATGGTAGAACTGATAGCTAATACTATATTTCTGCGGCGGCGAAAGAAATTTACTGCCACCGTACGCGGAACCACTCCAATCAATACGGGATTACTGATGGCTCGTCCCAAGATATATGCGACATAATACTGAGTAACCGAATCTATTCCTGACAATAAAAAGAAAGCGGTACCAGCGATTAACAACCCTATAGGCATCAAACCCCTCGGACCATATCGATCGGCAAGATTACCAACTATAGGGGTAATAAGACCACTAGCCCAGGTCCCAGCAGTAGCGGCAAAAGCCAAAGTGCTTCTGGACCAACTCATATCTTCGATTATGAAATCCTGGACTCCCCCAAGGACAACTTGTGAAGAACCAGTGGCAGCAAACGTAGCACAACCTGCTAACCCAAGAACAAACCACCCATAATAAAATGGAATCGGGGGATACCAGTCCATAATTCTGAGGAATTTTCTATAAACCATAAACATTGAATAATTACGCTGGGAAAGAATACCACCAAGTTACCGGCAATAGAAGGCCAGTAACATTCCGAACATTGATATTGGGAGTTAACTTTTGTCCAAATGACACAGTGACCCAAGAACTTCAAAGATCTCGGCGTTTTTACGCACAAACTCCATATCATCGCGTTGACAGTGAAATAGGCCAATGTTACATTGTATTTAGATCGGAGACGGTCAAACGACGTTATAAATAGATATCCGAGGAGAATACAAATTGCCCCGTTACGACTACAAATGCACCAGCTGTTCTCATGAATTTGAGCTGGTCCAGAGCTTTAAAGAAGCTGGTTCGGGGACTTGCCCAGAATGTTCTAGCCCTGCGCAAAGGGTGTTTCATGCTGTCCCAGTCATCTACAAGGGCTCCGGATTTTACACCACAGACTATGGAAGACCCAAGGCTCCTGTGGAGAGCTCCAAAGAGACCAAATCAGCTTCTGATGACAAAAGCACAAGCACCTCAGAAAAGACATCATCTACGGAGTCTAGTGATTCAGTAAAGAGCGATACCAGTTCGAAGTCAACCACATCATCCACTACCTAATCTTGGCTTCAAGAAATGGCATCCTACTAAAATGCGTGCTTTAATACAGCGTGTCTCATCAGCCAAAGTAACAAACTCAGAAAAACTTCTCTCGTCGATCGGTGTTGGCCTATTAGTTTTTCTTGGCATATCTGAAGAGGACGATGAAGATGATGCTAAATATCTCGCAGATAAAATACCTACTCTGCGTATCTTTCCAGACACCCAAAATAAATTTAATTACTCAGCTATAGACATAAATGCTGAGATGCTGGTCGTAAGCCAATTCACTCTGTACGCTAACACCCGCAGAGGAAGACGACCCGATTTTATCGACGCCGCTAAACCTGAAATTGCTCAAGTACTGTATGAGCATTTCATTACATTGCTTCAAGCGTCAGGACTACATATTTCAAGCGGAGAGTTTCAAACAGATATGCTTGTATCACTTGTTAACACTGGCCCGGTTACAATAATGATTGATAGTGAAGATATGAAATCGTCTCGTCGATAATTATCTATGCCAGCCGTTCCCTACAAACAGCCCTCTGAGGTATGCAATCTGGCCTCCATGCGCTATAGCATCCCACGTGACTTGTCCAAGAGCATCAGCTACCAATCTGGGAGTCTCCACAGGCAAAATAATACGGCTTTCAGCCAAATGATCGTTCGTTAATTCGTGAACCGATGAGTTAAATACAGCCTTCACTTCCTCGTAGTATCCTAACTGTATATCTTTCTCAGGAGGCGTCCACAACGAAACGTCTTGCTCCGTCCAACCCACACCTCTATCCTCCAGATGATCTGGAACATTGAATTGCGAGACCCACCCATTCTTGCCCCACACCTGTTCCCGCGACATGAGTCGTGTATTGATAAACGTATCCAAAACACGACTCATGTGCCATAAAATCCATGCGACCGAATTACAATGGTCCTCCGGTCGACGTGTTAATAAATCATAGTCTAGTTCCGAAAGGGCCGTATCGATCATATCCCAATTCCGGCGATGAGCAGCCAATATGGCTTCAGTAGGCAGCATAATCACACCTGCGTTTCAATTTACTCGTTGGGTATCTCAGGTTTGACTCCCTCCGGAAGATCTACTTCGAATGCGGTTAAAACCTGTCCTACCAGAAGGTAATGCCCAATCAAAGCAGTTAGTTCTAAAGTCTTCTTAATACCAAATTTATCTTTTACCGCGTCAAACGTCTCATCGGTAATTTTGTGGTTTTGTAACAGTTCTTTAGTATAGGTCACTAATAATGCAGGATCTCCAGATAAACCTGTTGGTGCTGTACCGTTGGCTATTGCAGAAATAGTTTCTTCCGGAACACCGGCTTCCCTAGCCAGCCTAGCATGAGCGGCAAATTCGTATTGGTTTCTAATCTCTCTAGCGGTAGTAATGATCACAGTCTCTTTAAGAGACTCTGGTACATCTAGATCGAATCTGACAAATGTTCCAGTGTGAGCTACCCTAGATGCCAAGTCAGGACTATGCAAAAGAACTCCGTATGGGCCTCTTACGCTTCCCCTACTACCGGCGATAGCATCGTAATACTGTTGATCTTCTGTACTTAATGCTTCTCTAGCTATATTTCCCAATCTGGCCATAATCTCTCTCCTTAGTATTTATAGACGATCAAAGTCTTTTTATTCGCTACTGTACAAATATAACCCCTATATTACACAGCTGATCCTCTCAGTTCTAATATTCCAAATCCAAGCTGATATCCAAAGCACTAGATGAATGAGTAAGACTACCTATAGAAATAAGATCCACTCCAGTTTCTGCCACTAATTTAACAGTATCCAGAGTTATGCCTCCAGAAGCTTCAATAATCGCTCGACCGTTCACCAGAGCCATAGCCTGTCTCATTGTCTCTACAGGCATATTATCTAACATTATGATATGCGCGCCAGCATCAAGAGCCTCTTTAAGCTGATCCAATGATTCTACTTCTACTTCTACTTTTATAGTATGCGATGCTTTCTCTAGCGCTAAACGAACCACATCACCTAATCCCATCTTTTGAGAACCAAGTGCCTCTATATGATTATCTTTGATTAGAATCCCGTCTGCTAAGTTAAACCTATGATTATATCCACCACCCATACGCACAGAATATTTGTCTAAGTACCTATGACCAGGCAACGTTTTCCTAGTATCAACAATACGAGCCTTAGAGCCTTCGATTTCTCGCACATATTTATTGGTATCACTAGCTATTCCACTCATACGCTGCATAAAATTTAAAGCGATTCTTTCTCCACGTAATATACTCCCTGCCGAACCAGATACCTTACCCAAATCATCTCCTGGCGTCACATTAGATCCATCTGATATTAGGGCCTCGCACGATAAGGTAGAGTCTACTCGTTTGAAAACTTCCATTGCCACATCTATACCAGCAGATATACCAATAGCTTTTGAGCGCAGTATACCTATAGCAGAAACATCATGGGGCACTAAATTATATGTGGTAGGATCATTGAATGTCTGATCCTCTGATAAGGCCATATCAATCAACGTATATATCTCAGGCGGCAACTGTTGCATATATTACGCTCCTAAATAATTAGCATTATTCTCATAGCACGCCTCAAGTGTGCGAATTGTTTCTTCTATATTATTGTAGAAAGGAAAAAAGTAAAGGTCGGCAGGTTATTTCTAACTCCCGCCGACCCTATTAGATCATCAAGTATTTGCTCCAAACGACTATTTCAGCGCCAACATCCTCTCCAGAGCAACCATGGAATCGCTTCTTACCTCATCGGTGACGCTGATCTCATTTATCACCTCACCTTCAACTAACCCTTCCAAAACCCAGAGCAAATACGCTGGATGAATTCTGTACATCGTGGAACATGGACAGCTAACTGGGTCCAAACAAACTACTGTCTTATCAGGATTATTTAGTGCTAACCTATTCACTAAGCTTATTTCTGTCCCCACGGCCCAGGCACTCCCTGAAGGCGAATCATTTATCAAAGCTCTTATAGTCTCTGTAGAGCCATTAATATCGGCGGCATCAACTGTTTCCATTGGGCATTCAGGGTGTACTAATACTTTTACGCCAGGAATTCTCTCTCTAGCAGACTCAATTTGCTTAACGGTAAACCGAGTGTGTACCGAACAGTGACCCTGCCATAAGATCATTTTTGCACTTCGCAGTTGATCTTCTGTGTTTCCACCAAGGCTTTTAAACGGATTCCACACAACCATCTGGTCCAGAGAAATCCCTAATTTAAGTGCGGTATTCCTGCCTAAATGCTGGTCTGGAAGGAATAATACCCGATCATTTTGCTCAAAAGCCCATTCCAAAACTCTTGTTGCATTTGACGAAGTACAGACAGCGCCTCCGTTCTTACCACACAGCGCTTTGATACCGGCTATAGAATTCATGTATGTTACCGGAGTAACTCCGCCATACCCATCCAATACTTCGATCAAATCATCCCAGGCATCCTCAACATCCTCCATCGGTGCCATATCAGCCATGGAACATCCCGCTGTTATATTGGGCAGGATAACTTTCTGATGCTGCCCGCTCAATATGCTTGCAGTTTCAGCCATGAAATGGACGCCACAAAACACTATAAATTCCGCATCTGGGCGTGAAGCCGCTTCCTGTGAAAGTAGAAAGGAATCACCCTGAAAATCGGCGTATTTTATGATTTCTTCGCGTTGGTAATGATGGCCTAGGATAGTTACTCTAGCTCCTAGTTTCCTACGAGCTTCAGCGATTTTGGCATCTAGCTGTTCGGCACTGTAATGCAAATATTCAGTTGGTATTTTTTGCCAACGAACATTAATCGCTATCTCTTCAGCCAAAGATTTTGAAGGAAGTTCATCCTCGGGCTTACAGAAGGCTGCGTGTTCTATTTCAGTTATCGGGACGAATGGTCTTTTTTGCCTAGTTGTCATCGGCCTCGTACTGTTTTCTATTAATTTATGGGCATATTATACAACAATTGGCGTTGCTTGAAGAGACCACGCGGTAGACGATTCTACAGTTACATTCACGATATCGCCAATTTTAACGTTATCATGGTCAAAAAAGACTATTTTGTCCGTCCTAGTTCTAGATTGCCATCTGCCATTTTTTTGGCCTTCAACTAAAACTTCTAGTTCATTCCCGACCAGTTTACTGTTGATTTGGCGCAATATATCTTCTTGTACTGAATCAACTTCCTTCAATCTACGTACTTTCTCATCTTGTGGTACATTGTCTACCATAGTGCGGTCGGCTATAGTGCCTGGTCGAGTAGAATACGCTGCACAGTGAACCTTATCGAACTTAAGTTCTCTAACAAGATCCAAAGAATTTTCATATTGCTCCGGCGTTTCTCCAGGAAATCCTACAATCAAGTCAGTGCTGATGGAGACGTTCGGTATAGAATCTCTGATTCTAGACACAAGTTCTATGTATTCGCTTCGAGAATACGGTCGTCTCATGAGGCCTAAAATTTCATCATCACCAGATTGCACTGGCAGGTTAATGTGTTCGCAGACTTTTGTCAGATCTTTAACAGAGTCTATAATGCGCTGAGTCATAAAGCTTGGATGTGAAGTCAAAAATCTAATTCTTTCCAAGTCCGAAATAGAATTCAGCCTAACGAACAGATCAGACAGATCCGGTTCCCCAGGGAGATCCAACCCATACGCATCTACTGTTTGACCAAGTACAGTAACCTCTTTCACCCCGCGCTGAACTAATAGCTCTATTTCATGCCCTACATCCTCTACGGGCCTGCTAACCTGTCGACCTCTGCGATATGGAATTATGCAAAAAGTACACATTAGATCACAGCCGTGAATTATTGGCACGTAAGTACTTATGTTGGGTTCAGATGGGGCGAGGGATCCAACACAACCTTCCCAATCCAAGCCCCGAGATTCTCCTACCATATCTAGCAACGGAGAATATTCCTGAGGTCGCATAAATAGATCAACATAAGGGAATTTTTTCTTCAATTGGTCCGTTTGAGCGCCGACCATACATCCCATTAGGGCCACAACTTGACCGGGGTTTTTCTTTTTTACTGCTCCAGCAATGTTCAAATTGCCGATTACCCTATCCTCAGCACTTTGCCTGACCACGCAGGAATTTAGTACCACAATGTCGGCATCCTGGTTGTTATCAACTGATTTCAATCCGAGTTGATCTAAAGCAGATCCTAATCTCTCAGAATCCGCTTTGTTCATTTGACACCCAACCGTCCAGATCCGATATGTATCCATATTCCTGTATTCCAATGGCGGAGGGGGCGGGATTCGAACCCGCGATCCCAATTTCTCAGGATAAGCGCTTAGCAGGCGCCCGCACTAGGCCACTATGCGACCCCTCCCGTGAGTAACCGTGAATATATCAAATTGGCAAGTCCGCTACAACCGCATATTATATTACATTTAGTGATTTCTTAAATCCATTGATGTTTCTAAGAACAATTACTCGCGTTTACGAATAATATAATATAATACACCGAATTCGTAATAAATACTTAGTTTTAGACCACCTGCCAACGAGATCCGGATAATATCGCGACTCAGTTGACAGACATAAGCCATTTTAATATCATGATTTTGTTGTATCGCAGTCAACTCATGGAGATAGTTATTAATGGACGAACTAGATCACAAGATAATCGCATTACTCCAGATGGATGGTCGTGCTTCAAATGCAAAAATCGCACGGGAGGTCGGGGTAAGTGAAGGTACCGTAAGAAGAAGGCTACGCCGGTTAACGAAAGATGACGTAGTACACATAGTAGCAGTGCCCAATCTTGAAAAACTCGGATATGCCACTACTGCACTAATTGGGTTGCAAACTGGACCAGGTATGTCAGATACAGTCGCCGAGTCCCTTGCTAGCCTTCCAGAATCACATTATGTGGCAGTCACAACAGGATCTTATGACGTATTTGTATGGGCAGGACTAGAATCCGCCGAAGGACTCGGAAATTTCCTAAGAACACGGGTTGGCGTCATTGAGGGCGTACAACGCACAGAAACATTTGTTAATCTGTCGTTAAAGAAGCGTACCGCAGGACTGGTTTTGTAATCTATCTTTACTCCTAGAGAAATATACATAAGCTATTAAACTGAAAATCAATCAGAATTCAGCCTTAGCAAGTTATATCTCGCGACATATTTTGATTGCAAACACGCGTCTCTATGTTATAATTTTACGAAGGAAATCATTCGAGATTACTTCTGTCAGAGCTATATTTAAGATCTACTGAGGTTCGAACGTTTCACACCATAGTTGGGAGGCTTGGTTTAGAATGACTTATATCATCACAGAGCCCTGCGTAGGGTTGAAAGACGCGGCATGCGTTGACGTGTGCCCAGTTGACTGCATTTACACACGTGATCAGGACGATATGTTTTACATAAATCCGGATGAATGCATCGACTGTGCCGCATGTGAGCCAGTTTGCCCCGTAAACGCTATATTCGCAGAAGATGCTGTTCCTAGCAATTGGTCCGAATATATCGCAAAGAACTACGATTACTTCAAAAACGTAGACTCCTCTGATCTGCAGCGTAAATAGCAGTTAACAAACCTTTCGGAAAACCGCGAAAACCTTTGAAGACATCTGGGTTCTTTAAAGGTTTTCGTTCGTAATACGCAAGTAACACTCGTTCTGCTTAAATACTGGAATAACAATACTGGGAAATCTATTTACGTCGCATGCTTAAGAATAAGTTAGCAGGTCAACTGCTGACTATTTAATTATTACCAGTAAGGGGGATAAAATGCCTAATATAGAATCCACGCCAGAAATGGCAGCTGACCTTTACAAGAAAATGGACGATCGTCTAGCAATTGCCAAATCCAAAGTTAACCGCCCTCTAACGTTAGCTGATAAAATCATATTTGGACATCTAGACGACCCAAACGTAGCAGACCAAATTACTCGTGGCGAAACATATATAAACCTACGCGCTGACCGAGTAGTACTTCAGGATGTACTTGGTCAAAGTGCCATGCTTCAATTCATGCAAACTCGCCGCTCTACCACTGCGGTTCCAACCACACAACACTGTGATCACCTTATCCAAGCTAGGGTAGGTGGTGCCTCAGACCTGAAAGATTCAATTGACGAAAACCAGGAAGTATATGACTTCCTAAAAGATGCTGCTTACAAATACGGCGTGGGATTCTGGGCGCCAGGAGCAGGAATAATTCATCAGGTAGTTCTTGAAGAGTATTCATTCCCTGCACAAATAATCCTAGGGTCAGATTCACATACTCCTAACGCGGGAGGACTCGGTGCATTCGCCTGTGGCGTGGGAGGCGCCGACCTAGTAGAGACTATGGCTGGATTACCATGGGAAGTCCTATACCCCAAATACATAGGAGTGAAGCTAACTGGCCAGCTTAGTGGATGGACCGCCCCTAAGGATGTTATCTTGAAGTTGGCCGGAGAACTCACTGTATCTGGCGGGACTAATTCTGTCATAGAATATTTCGGATCTGGTACAGAGACCTTAAGTGCAACAGGAAAGGCAACTATCTGCAATATGGGAGCAGAATTGGGCGCTACTACCTCCTTATTCCCATACGATAAACGTATGTCTACATATCTTGCAGCCACTGGAAAAGGTGACCTAGCTAAAGTAGCTGAAGCAAACCAACACTTATTGGCAGCAGATCCAGAAGCGGTAGCCAACCCCGAGCAATATTACGATCGGATAGTAGAAATAGACCTGTCCACGCTAGAACCTCACATAGTAGGCCCACATTCTCCTGACAGGGCCAGACCTATATCGGCTTTAGCCGCTGAGATAGCAGACAGTAATAACGGCTTCCTAGATGAGATATCCACTGCGTTGATAGGGAGTTGCACCAACTCGTCCTACGAAGATATGAGTAGAGCCGCTGATGTTGCTGAGCAAGCAACCGCTCACGGTCTCACTGCATCTGTACCTTTTATGGTGACACCAGGGTCTGAACTCATTAGAGCCACCATAGAAAGAGACGGGCAAATGGCATCCCTGAACAATATCAACGGAACAGTCTTGGCGAACGCATGCGGACCATGTATCGGCCAATGGCGGAGAGCTTCAGATGAAACTACCAACCCTAATGTGATTGTCACCTCTTACAACAGAAATTTCCCCATGCGTAATGACGGCGCTTCTACTACCATGAACTTCATTGGTAGCCCAGAAATCATAACCGCATTTGCTATAGCCGGAAAATTGTCCTTCAATCCCATGACCGACACATTAATAGACTCCGAAGGAAATCCCTTTAAATTAGATCCGCCACAACCGGCACCTGAAGTTCCTTCAAATAACTTCCAGCAAGGGAGCCCATACTACTTCGCCCCACCCGAGGACGGGTCAGATTTTGAACTCGCCGTTTCACCAAATAGCGAACGTATCGAACTTTTGCAACCTTGGGACGCATGGAATGGCGAAGATTTTGAGAATATGCCAGTGCTGCTTAAAGCTAAAGGAAAGACCACCACTGATTCTATATCTCCTGCAGGTGTGTGGCTTCGATTCAGAGGCCACTTGACTAAGTTCAGCGACAATATGTTCCTAGGTGCTATTAATGCATATACCGACGAGGCTGGCCATGGTCTTAACGTAATGACAGGGGCTAGAGATCAAACATTCTCACAAGTAGCTCAACACTACAAGGCGAACGGCACTTCTTGGGTTGTCATCGGAGACAGCAACTACGGTGAGGGAAGTAGCAGAGAACATGCTGCCTTATCACCTAGATTACTCGGTGGGACCGCAGTTATTGCCAGAAGCTTTGCGCGTATCCATGAAAGCAATCTCAAAAAGCAAGGTCTCCTAGCCCTTACCTTCTCTGACCCATCAGAATATGACCGTATCCGAGAAGATGATAGGATTAGCCTGATCGGGCTGAAGGAAATTACTCCAGGCAAGCCAGTAGAATGTACAGTAAACCATTCCGACGGATCGTCAGAAACGCTGTACTTAAATCACACGTTCTCAGAACCTCAGCTCGCTTGGTTCAGGTTAGGGTCGGCGCTAAATTTGTTCCATCAATAGGGATGTAAGAAAGAAAAAAGAGGACGTTCCCAAAACGTCCTCTTTTTTCTTTACGAACCGATGAATACCACATCATCCCAGATCCTCCAGACACTCCCGAATAGGTTTATTCAGACACGTGAATATGGGGGTATCCCGTAATGTGAATGGCCGTGCCTTGGACTCTCTGAGATCCCTAACTAATTCCAGAAAAGCTCCAGGGTTGTCTGTCTCAAATCCCAAAACGAATTCCTGATCATCCAGTCCGAACGAATATGCCGTGCTAATTTTTATGTCAGGATATTTATGACCGATTTGAAAATGTTCTGTCATAAGTTCTTGTCGTTCAGGTAAAGAAAGTTGATACCATTCATTAGTTTTCACGAACGGATAAACAAACAAGTAAGGTCTGCCAATAATACGCATGTCAGCAGATGTTCCTTCCTGTCCTTCATGTTGATGTTCATCCACATAGGGAGATCGGTCTGTCATAGCCAAATAAGAATGCGTCGTGCTCAAGAATTTGCCGAGATGAGTACGATTCAGCTGAGCCATCAAAATATTGACAGACTCTATATCCTGACATATCTTCCACAACATAAAATCTACGTCTCCACGTGTTCCGACCAAGCTATAACTAGACACACGAATATCATGACTAAATTCTGAAAGCACTTCTATAAATTCGTCCTTACTATGGCTCTTATCATCCTCCGATAGAAGTTTCCATTCAGGCAAAACCTTATAGAAACTGTATTTAACAAAATTTCTCTGTATATCCTCGTTCATCGCATCCTCGTAATAAATCTTTACATAATTGATAATAGCAACGCTTTAACGGTACCGCAACGTATAATCGCATATGATTAAGAGAGTCGTTACAACAAACCAAGTTAATGCTACAATCTGAGCGAATCATCTATAGTTCTATAAAACTAGTAATGTAAAGAGGTAAATATGGTATTACTGGGCACTGATCAGTACTCTTACGAAGTTCTGGAGAATTGGGCCACCCTTCCTGATGGATGGGGATTTAAGGAAGTGGCAGCAGTAGGTACAGATTCCAACGATAATGTATATTGTTTTAATCGAGGCGAACACCCCATGATAGTATTTGACAAGAATGGCAATTTCCTAAGGTCATGGGGAGAAGGCGTATTTCCCAGAGCACATGGCGTAACTATGTGCCCCGACAATACAATGTTCTGCACAGATGATGGAGACCATACAGTGCGTAAATGCACTTTGGACGGAGAAGTCTTATTTACCCTTGGAACAAGTGGCAAACCTGCCCCGTTTATGAGCGGAAACCCCTTTAACAGATGTACTCATGTAGCAGTAGACCCCAACACAGCAGAATTTTATGTTTCAGACGGATACTGCAATGCTCGAGTACATAAATATTCACCAGATGGTAAATTATTGTTCTCATGGGGAGAACCAGGCACAGAACCCGGACAATTCAATATTGCCCATAACATCTGCACTGATAAAGACGGATGGGTATATGTAGCCGATCGTGAAAACCATAGGATCCAGATCTTTGACTCCTCGGGAAAATTCGAAACTCAATGGATAAATATGGCTAGGCCTTGTGGCTTGTATATAGATCAGGAGACCAGCCTTGTATATGTAGGCGAACTTGGCGCCGCTATAGGGCCAAATATCGAAGCTACCGGCTTGGGACCCAGAGTCAGTATCTACAATACTAATGGACAGGTCCAAGCTCGGCTCGGGAATCAGGGAGAAGGCGAAGAAACGGGGAAATTCATAGCGCCTCACGGTGTGTGCATAGATTCCCGAAGCGATATTTATGTAGGTGAAGTGTCTTGGACACACACAGGGAGCCGACGCAATCCACCAGAAGAGTTAAGAAGTCTACAAAAATTAGTAAAGAGAAGCTAACTACTATGGATATACGCTTAGGAAGTCTTGTCAGAGACGCTAAGGAAGCTACCGGAACGGTACTGATAATCGATGTATTTAGAGCCTTCACTACAGCATCAATAGCGTTTAACAACGGTGCCAGCCACATCACCTTAGTAGCCGAAATTGAAGAGGCCTTGGCACTCAAAAAGAAGGGTTATGGTGACGTATTAATGGGTGAGGTAAATGGAACCAAACCAGAAGGGTTTGATTTCGGCAACTCTCCACATGAAATTTCCGAAGTGGATTTCTCAGGAAAAGCTATCATACAGTCAACACGGGCTGGCACAGTAGGTGCAGCAGCTGCCACGAAAGCGGATGTAATCTACGTAACTTCATTTGCTATTGCCAGAGCAACAGTAAACAAAGTGTTATCAGAACAACCTGATACCATCTCTATAATTGCAATGGGAGATCAGGGTGTCATAAGAGCCGATGAAGATGAACAATGCGGGATATATCTGAGAAATCTACTAGAAGGACGAGAACCAGATACTGAATCAATACGAAGTCTTATAATGACGGGGGGAGCGACCCAAAAATTCTTTGATGACTCTCAACCACAGTATCATCCGAAAGATGTTGAACTCGCTCTAGACATAAACAAATATCCCTTTGCTATAAAAACCTCCAGGGAATCTGGTCTTCTGGTAGCACGAAGAACGGATATATAATATTAAATGCCTCGAAACCGGGATATATGAAGCTCTTCCAAAGACGGCACCACTGAGTTACGGTTGAGAATTATATCTACTATCCCCTCCGCCATGCCAGTACTCCATAATATCCCCTTTCTTCCTCCACCAGTGCAAATATACAAATTGTCCCACCCTGGGGCTTTACAAACTATTGGTATACCATCAGAAGACCAAGGTCTCAAGCAGGCAGTTTGTTGATTAAGTTCAGCATCTTCAAGAAAAGGCAAGCTTTGTAATAAATCGGCCATAATACCGTCTCGAGCTTCAACAGTAGTCGTTTCATCGAATCCTACCGTTTCCTCGGTGGTACCAGCCCAGATAAGACCATCTGATTTAGACGCTGCATAACTACTTCCATAATGGAAGGATGCTTTTAGAGGCTCTCCATTTGTTTTCAATCGGAGCATTTGCCCTTTCAAAGGTGTTACTGGTATATCTATGCCACACCACTCCGAAGCCAATTTAGTCCAAGGCCCCATGGCCAAAACTACTAAATCGGATTGAATACGTCCTCCGAAAAATTCTACTCCTTCACAAGTCCCACCTCTTCCCAACAGGTTAGTAACCTTTCTTAGCAGCGTCTCAACGCCCAGTTTCTGAGCGGACTGGGCAGCAGCTAAAGTACACCTATAAGGTTCTACAGCCTTTGCATTGGATATATATGCCCCACCCAAACAGCGCGAACTTATTCTCGGCTCCAATGCTGTTAATTCGTCAGGATTCATCCAATAGGTATCATATTCCTCAACTTGAGTCTGCCACTTTAAATGGTCTTTCAACCTAGTCTCCTCTTCACTTGTAAAAGCTAGAGTGACTCGTTGAACAGTAGTAAATTCATTATCTATACCAGACACCTCATAGAGTTCAGTTGACAAACTCTCGTGCCTCTTGTTGCACCACACGCTAAAGTTCAACAAAGGATCAGGTATACCAGCCCCCTCTAAGTCTCCAAGTTCTCCAAAGGCGAATCCAGAAGCATGACTACCTAGCGAATCTGCTTCTATTACTGTCACTTTGAATCCCCGCGTTGCCAATAGATAAGCGGTTAAATTACCAACTATCCCTCCTCCTATCACCAAGGCGTGCTGAAGGTTATTTGTCATCCTACTATTCCTGAACATTTTGTAAACATCTCTCTATAAACCTTTAAACCATTCTTCAAATCGATTCATCAGATTCACATCCCCAATCACTTTCATCTTTTCGGCAAATAACGAAGTGTTTGTAGCGATTCTTCCATAAATAAACAAGACATATGACCCCAGATCACAATAAACGTCACAATCTGGTGTGTCTGGAGAATCGTGGTTTATTTCAAAGGCATCACCGTAACAATTTATAGTCGTGATGAGGGTATCCAATCCATCTAAATGAAACACATATGTTATCGGTTCAGATAAATGAATCCCTGGCCTAAATGTAGCTGAGAGCCAGTCAGGGATAATAGACAACAGCATGGCCGCCCGTTCTTTTTCCAAATGAAAATCTTCGCTAAACGACCTATTAATGTCCCATTGATGTATCACCATTTCTTGGACGCGCAAATCCAAATATTGCAAAGCTGTAATTGTTCCGCTTCTAGCGTGCCAACAAGGCATATCCCAATCATCTTTACCAACTGCAATCAAAACATCGTTCAAGCACGAATAACACTCTTTAAATCGACATTCAATATTTGAACCGACGTTCGATCTGATCTCTTTATCACGATTAGCATTGTTCAATGATAATTGGTCTAATGTCGGTACTACATATCCTTGGGGCGGGCCGACATTTCCTAAGGAAGATCGTTTCAAGCTTTCCATGTGACGTTGAGCGCCCCCAATTAAGTGGGCTACTACATCACCGACCTGCCACAATGAGCAAGGTGAAGGCATATTAAAATCTGAAATTGATTTTATGGAAAACAGGGCTTCAATATCTTCGGCGATAGACTTAATCAGTTGGATCTTTTCATCGGGACTATACATAATAAAATTATATCTTATTAGAAACTATCCGCGTTATCATATCTAGATATACAACTATACATAAGGAGTGTCATGCCAAGATATTCGTGCCTTGTAATAGGGGTTCTGATAACTGCAGTTTTCTTATTATTATTGATAACGTGTCGATATACCGGTCTTCCCCTATAAAAGAGAGCAATCTAGAAATAATTCTTGATCGGGGAAAAGCTTCGTCTATGGATTCCACAGGGACCTAGACTGGCAATAGCAGCCAAGTGTTTCGCCGTTCCGTAACCTTTATGACCACTAAAATCGTATCCAGGATATTGATCATCCGCCTCTAGCATAATTTTATCTCTCGTTACCTTAGCAATGATAGAAGCGGCAGATATTGAATAACTCTTGGTATCCCCTTTTACTACTGTACGATACGGATATTCACAGTCCTTGAGTGGAATAAAATCAAAAAGAACAAAATCCGGACGGACTTCTAACCTTTCTAAAGCAGTCAACATAGAGCTAATGGTTGCTGGCAATATACCGACAGAGTCTATAACTTTAGAATCTTTTATGCCTACCGATACAGATATTGCTTCTCTGCGTATGACCTCATAAGCCTTTTCGCGTTTCGCCTTTGACAATTTCTTGCTATCGTTAATAACAGCTAGCCAACCCTCATCTCCTGCTAAATCATTGGGTAAAATCACTGCAGCAGAAACAACCGGACCCGCCAAAGGACCACGTCCAACTTCATCAACACCAGCAATATACTTATAATTTAGAGAGCGGACATCGTTTTCTATATCAAGATTAGGCATTCGTTTGTGTTAATACTCTCGACGGAACGCTTCCTTCAATTACTCCACCGCCTAATACACAATCTCCTTGATAGAAAACAGCAGCTTGGCCGGGGGTAATCGACCTCTGAGGATCGTTAAATCTAATGAGTGCTCCGTCAGAATAATTAGTCAATACAGCATCAGCTTTCTGGAATTGGTACCGTATTTTAACCTGAACATCTACAGAACCATCGGGAATAATACCCGATACATAATTAACTCTTGATACCCAAAAGTTATCCTTATACAAGCCTGATTTTGGACCTACAACTACTTTCTGATTTTCTGAGTCTATCTCTAGTACATACAAAGCGTCACCAGTACCTGATAATCCCAAGCCTTTTCGCTGGCCTATAGTAAAAAATTCTATCCCTTCATGAGAACCTATCACAGACCCTTGTAGATCGACTATATCTCCAGGGCTTGAAACAATCCGATCCTTAAGAAACGACTTGTAATCTCCGAACGGTATGAAACAGATGTCCTGACTATCAGGTTTCCCAGCATTTGGAAATCCTGCTTGTGTCGCCAATTCACGTATCTGGTCTTTTGTATATCCACCTATAGGCATGAGTGTATGACTAAGCTCGGCTTGGCCCATACCATAGAGAACGTACGACTGATCTTTCGATTCGTCGATTCCCTTCTTAAGTTCCAAGCATCCCAATCCATGCTCGATACGCGCGTAGTGTCCTGTCGCAACATAAGCTGCTGCAAGAGACTGAGCTCTATTGGACAAGAAATTAAATTTGATTTTATCGTTGCAGGCTATACATGGGTGAGGAGTTCGGCCTCGTTGGTACTCTGAGCAGAAATAATCTATTACAAATTTCTGAAATTCTTCCTGTACATTCATGACATAATGAGGAATACCCAGTATTTGACACACTCGCCTGGCATCTTCTACGTCGTCAACAGTACAACAACCCCTGTAATAATCAGGTAAATCATCAGTATCCAAAGAATACAATTTCATTGTGACGCCGATAACATCATATCCCTTGTTTTTTAGCAGTAGAGCCGCTACCGATGAATCTACTCCGCCGCTCATTGCAACAATTACGCGTTCGGGCATTGTACCGCCTTCTTGCTTTTGTCCTTTTACTGTTGGTTCCATAGTTTAAACTCACATTCTTAGCACTTATGATAATCTATGAACATATACTTCTACAATTAATTTATCCCATGGAATAAATTAGGTGGTCAACTAAAATGCCTAACTACGTACAACATCACGTAGATTCTGAACGAACCTGTACCAATTGCGGAGAACGTAATGCCTCAACAGGTAACTACTGCGGCTTCTGCGGAGCATTTATCACTCGTGAACAAAATATTATTCCGCCTGAGACGAATAATCCAAACTTTGCTGGCTTTTGGATTAGACTATTCGCAAGACTCATCGATGAACTCTTTATAACATTAGTGTTTGGCATGCTCGTCAGTATTATAGGGATGAATGATTTCACGGCGTTCGCCCTAGTAATAATCAATTTCTCATATTTTGTTTTGATGACAAAAACCAGAGGGCAAACCTTAGGTAAAATGGCTCTAGGAATTCAGGTAGTCGATGCGAACGGCAACATACCCTCTGCGGGGACAATTCTCCTGCGAGAGATACCTTGTAAAATTCTCTCCGCCCTACCTCTGTATCTAGGATATGCATGGACGGGATGGGATGAAAGAAAGCGTTCTTGGCACGATCATCTATCGAAAACATTTGTCATAAAAAAACCCAGGCAACCAGATTAATGATACATATCATCGAGAGGTCCAAATAACATGCCCATCACCTTTGGATGTNNACTTCCNAGTCGCGGAAACATGGCTAGCCCNGANAATCTTACATCTCTGGCCTTACGAGCTGAGGACCTAGGATTTGATTCAGTATGGGTCAGCGACCATATTATTTTACCAAGGGAAGTTGAATCCNTTTATCCATACGCTTCTGATGGTGTAGCCACATTCACCCCNGATGAACCNTACTATGAGCCGATATCAACGCTAAATTTTCTAGCAGGGGCAACTAACTCTATTNGATTAGGAACCCACGTTTTAATTGTGCCGTACCGTAATCCTGTNCTTACTGCAAAAATGCTATCTACCTTAGACGTACTATCCAANGGNAGGCTAGTCGTGGGAGNNGGGGTAGGTTGGATGAGGGAAGAATTTGAAGCATTAGGACTGGATTATTTTACTCAACGCGGCNCAGTTACAGACGAATATCTGGAAATTTTTNATGAATTGTGGACAAATAAGACNCCAANGTATGANGGAAANTTTTTTTCNATCGANGGTGGTGGATTCCTACCAAAACCAATTCAGAAGCCCCGACCTCCCTTATGGATCGGGGGACACTCCAAGCCNGCTTTAAGGAGAGCAGCGAAATACGGNGACGGTTGGATGCCAATCGGACTNCGTCCNCCAGCTATTTTAGANCCCACNGAATTATNTGAAAAAATAGAGTCCTTAAAAGAACTGACTGTCGCATACGGGAGACCAGAAGATTCTGTAACTCCATGTTTCAGCACTCACATAGCGCTAACANACAAACCACCAAANAGCCGTACACTGATGCAGGGAATTCCAGAACAAATAGCTGCTGACATAAGGCAATACCAAGACTCTGGGGTTAAAAACTTTATATTTGACTTTGCAGTAACAACACTTGCAGACCAATTAGAGGCTATGGAAAAGTTTTCACGAGAAGTAATTACACTGATCCCGCATCGCTAATATAGCTTATTAATCTACTGTGCGCCGTATCTTTTCTCGAGTTCATATATATCATCGAGCCCAAGCAAACCTGCTACATCAAACCTGGTAGCGTACCTGGAAGGGTCTACTCGTCCTTTATCCCTAAGTTCCTCATATGCCTCTTTTACCTGTTTGTAAATTAACCAAGGCGTACTTCCGCAGATCATTAATTTGTAGCCAAGCGCATCTACGTCCTGAGTAGCTACAAGATCCCCATTATAAAGTCGGGGCATATCATTCAAATCTGTAGCATATATTTTTAAGTCTTCCATAGACTTTATGCCGTCAACAAATATCATATCTGCACCCGCATCACGATATGCTTTGCAACGGACCACTGTATCTTCCCATCCATTAACAGCGTAAGCGTCGCAGCGCGCAATAATCACAAAATCAGGATCACGTCTAGCATCTAATGCGGCTTTAATTTTTTGAACATGTTCTTCCATAGGTATAACTTGCTTCCCTTCAAAAAAGCCGCATTTCTTGGGAAACACCTGGTCTTCAATGTGTATACCGGCGACTCCTGCTGATTCGTATTCTCGGACAGTTCTTCGAACGTTCAGGGCGTTACCATAACCTGTATCGGCGTCGCATATCACCGGTATATCTACTGCATTAACTATATATTTAGCCGACATTACCATCTCAGTCATTGTCAGCATACCCACATCGGGAAAGCCTTTTTCAGCTGAAGTACCTGAGCCTGTCATGTAAACCGCTTCGAATCCGACAGATTCAGCTATGCGTGCGAGAAGTCCATTCATCACAAATGGGGCTACTGTTAACTGATCCCTATTAAGTAATTCCCTGAGTTTAGTAGTTGGCTTCATAATCCCTCCATCCCAAAATATTTTACAACGAATACGAGTCTAAGACTCTCCAACTTAGATCAGATATCCAGCCGCCTTTGCTCCAGGATTCAATATCAGAGTTACTCTCAAATCGGACCAGTTGTAACTGCCAGGCTCTTGTTGAATGAGGTATAGCCAGATCTTTCATTACGTTTTCCGCAAAAGTAATAGCACTTGAAAACACGGAGCCTTCTAAATTGGCATGTTTCATAAGGTATATACATGGCTTATAATCGGATTTAAGGCTATTTATGTTTGGAGCTGAAATCCCACTTGTAGACTCAACTAATTCCAATATTTTCCACCAAATCTGATTCAGATATCTTTGGTTACGATCAATCGGATCTTCAGCCACAGTAAATTCCAAAAATATATCATCGCAATTATCTGAGATATGACCAACACCACGACAAACTAATGGAAATCTTAGCGA
>PBPE01000044.1 GCA_002724585.1 Dehalococcoidia bacterium
CCTTTTTGATTATTCCAAAAGTCAACCAGTCTATCGACTTCTTCATCATATACTAGGGTTCCTTGGACACGCCGTGACTTAGGTGAATCATTATTTAATAACAACATGTCTCCGCGCCCTAATAACTTCTCAGCTCCGACGGTATCTAGGATTACCCGTGAGTCCACCTGGGATGCAACAGCAAAAGCTACGCGAGCTGGGATATTAGCTTTCAATAACCCGGTTACTACATTTACGGAAGGTCTCTGCGTAGCTAATACTAGGTGTATACCAGTAGCTCTACCTAGTTGAGCCAATCTCACCAAGTTTTGCTCAATTTCAAATCCCCCTACCATCATTAAATCAGCTAATTCGTCAACTATTAATACTAAATACGGCATTTTGTCTTTAGATTTCGCATTGTAGCCAGAAATATTCCGGGTGCCGATATCTTCCATCAATTTATATCTAAGGAACATCTCCCTCATCATTGCTCTGAGGGCAGGGTTTACCTTGTCCACATCGACAATAACTGGCGCTATCAAATGAGGGATCCCATTGAAAGGAGTGAGTTCAACCCTCTTTGGATCGACCATTAATACTCTGAGCTGGTCTGGAGGCTTTGTAAACAACAATGATGCGACTATAGAATTAATACAAACACTTTTTCCGCTACCAGTAGCGCCGGCAATCAACATATGCGGAAGTCCAGCTAAATCGGTAGCAACCGGATTGCCCCCAGTATCTTCGCCCAAAGCAATTGGCAATCCGCCTTTATTAGCTATACCTCTAAAGGCCGCAGAGTCCATAACCTGACGCAACAAAACTCTACCCGGCGATGGATTCGGCACTTCTAACCCAACTAGGGCTTCCCCAGGCACCGGAGCTTCGATACGCAAATAAGGGGTCTTCAAAGCCAACGCAAGGTCTTTTTCTCTAGTCAATATGCTTTGCACCTTGACTCTGCTCCGCTCTATCTCTCCATCAGATTTGTTAGAATCTCCGCGTCTAGGAATCCATCCAGGTACTAGCCCAAACCGCACTATCCTCGGCCCAGCTTTAATATCTTTGACCTCGACCATCACGCTGTGATCAGCTAAAGCACTTTCTATCTGGCCCGCCATCTGCTCTAACGATCCTTTGGGAGCTAAATAAGGTTCTGGGGGAGACAAAAGATTCAAAGACGGTAACCGCCATTTTGACTTGGGCGAGGACTCTTTCTTAGAACTACCTGTAGAAATAGCAGCCCGACCTGATGAATCTAGCACAGGAATGCTCTCAGACGAGATGCTGGTGGTTTCGATCTCACAATCTGCAGAATCTAAGGTGTTTTCTGTATCGTTATTGATATTTTTTTGCTCCTCTGTAGGCCCCAGCAAGTAACTTCTAAACCGCTTGGCAAGCAATTTTCTGTACCTACTATTAGCAAGATAGTAAATATAGATACTTATGTACTTAGATATAAGGGCACTCACCTTGAATGTTACTTTTGAAATCCTCCATGCCCTAATCGATACTTCCTTTAAAGTCCGGAAATAAATCCTGGCATATTTCTTTGGATACAATATTAGGGGTGTTGCCACTGCCAATAAAGCCAACCTAAGGGCCGTCACAACAACATGGCCTCCAGCAATGCTTTTGCCCCATTCTCCTCCAAAACTAGTCTTTGAAAGAACTCCATAGTCAGCATGCAAGAATGACAGAGCAACCACAACCACAGTAGAAGCGATGGCTAGTGCGAATAGATATCTCCAATATTTCACCAAAAACCGAGGTTTATAACGCCCCAATGTTAGAACTAGCGTCGAGAAAACTAATACAGGTATCCATCCGAACGCTAGAGACTCGACGGCCCATACATAAGAGCTAGGTATAAATAAGAAAATGGATACAGCACTTATAGCCAGNCCAAGTACAAACGCGATATCCACAATAGTGATCAATTTTGCCGNCATAATTCGCATATNGCTAAATCTCATTCCGTTATTCGGACAATTATATCTAACCAGATACGATAATGACTCAGGAAAATTTANCTGATAAGCACGTCTTTTCGCAGGAGCAGGAAAGTATCGTTGTATAGATCATGAGGTTGTACCCTTCATAAATACACCATCAGAGCACCAATGTATGCATTTACGGCGATCTACAAACTGCTATAAAACAATCGGGACTATCATAGGCCGTTTACGGACCTGTTCTTGTATGAATTTGCGGGCAACTTGGCGTATCTTTGTCTTAATAGAGTCTTCGTTATCCCAACCTCCATAATTTTCCGCACTTACCCTCTCCAATTCAAAACCGAGAGATTCAAACAAGTCATTAGTATCTTCAATCTCTATAAAACCGCTAGACATAATTTTTGGAGACTCCTCTAATCCGTCGACTCCCCACTTACAAGCTATGACGACAATACCATCCCTAGATAGATATCTTCGATCTTTTAACACCTGGCTTTCAGTTGAATGGGTTGTAGACCCATCGAGATAAACAGGGCCAGCTGCAACATGATCAGTTACCACAGCATTCTGCGACGATATCTCTAATACGTCTCCATCTTCTAAAACAAATATACCTGACTCCGCCAATCCCATATCCCAAGCTAGCTTGGCATGAGCAATAAGATGTCGGTATTCGCCGTGGACAGGGACAAAATACTTAGGCCTTGTAAGACCTAACATTATTTTCAATTCTTCCCTGCTAGCATGACCATGCACATGTACAGTAGACAATTTGTCATACAATACAATGGCTTCTTGTCTAAGCAATTGATCAATTGTCCTACTTACTAGCAGCTCATTACCAGGTATAGGTGTAGCTGATATCACTACGGTATCACCAGGCATAACTTGAACTTCTCGGTGGTCATTCTTCGCTATTCTTGATAACGCTGAGGTAGGTTCTCCTTGGCTCCCAGTCGTTAAAAGAACTATTTCATTGGGTGGCAGATTATTAGTTTGGCCTATAGGTATCAAGGTGTTATCCGGAATGTTAAGATAACCCATCTCTTGAGCCATCTTCACATTATCTACCATGCTACGACCGACTATGGACACTTTACGACCATACTTAACCGCTATATCTATCACCAGTTGTATTCTTGTTATGAGAGAGGCAAAAGTCGCTATCATTACTCTGCCCTCTGATTCACGGACTGCTTTGTCCAGTTCATCCAACAAAATACTCTCGGACGGTGTAAATCCAGGTACTTCGGCGTACGTAGAATCTGAACACAATAGCAATATACCTTCAGAACCTTTTTTTGCTAACGCAGCTATGTCTATTGGAAATCCATCGAGAGGTGTATGGTCAATTTTGAAATCTCCAGTGTGTACAACACTACCCATGGGAGTATCAATAACGATCCCCATAGCGTCTGGAATGCTATGGCACACTCTAAACCAACTGGCTGAGAAATTATCCCCGAATTCGTATACCGATCCTGGGTCAACTGAGTGCAAAACCGCGTTTTTGCAATTGGATCGTTCTTTTACTTTCACGGAAATTAGACCGTGGGCAAGTTTTGGAGCATACACAGGGACATTCAAAGATGGCAACACAAATGGCAAAGCACCGATATGGTCCTCGTGACCATGAGTAATCAATATGCCCTTAACCTTATGGGACCTCTCAATAAGATAACTAATATCAGGAATTATCAGGTCTATACCAGGCAGATCATCTGAAGCAAACTGGACCCCGCAGTCTATGACAACGATATCATCTGCATATTCCAAAGCCATCATATTTTTTCCGATTTCGCCTAAGCCACCTAGGGGAATTACCCTTATACTTGGTTCCACTACAAAAGCTTCCTTAAAAAAGAGTCATCTGCGTAGGAGGTTCCTCTATATTTATCTGCGGATGATCTGTTTGAGGTTCTATCATCCTAGACCTACGAAGATTATTTAGGATATCTGGGAGGGCTTTGAAATCTTGATATATCGTCCCCTTCAACTCCCGCCGATAGAGAGCCGCTGCCGGATGTAACATAGGGTATATTGGGCGCCCTTCATAATACCTGAGTGAGCCCCTCGCCTTTGATATACCTTCTCCAGGAAAAAATTTGCCCAATGAAAACCTACCTAATGTCACTATCACCAACGGATCAATTACCTCAATCTGGCGGTCCAAATACTTGCTACATGACAAGATTTCATCCGGCAATGGATCTCGGTTTCCAGGCGGACGACACTTTACCATATTCGCTATATATACCGACCCTCTGTTTAGGCCAATAGATTCAAGCATTTCATCTAAAAGATTCCCTGCGGCTCCTACAAACGGCCTACCTTGTCGATCTTCATTCTGACCCGGCCCTTCACCAATAAACATTATCTCTGCATTAGAGACACCTTCTCCAGGAACCACATTGAGCCGACTTCTATGCAGATTGCAATCTGTACACTGACCAATCAGATCAGCTATTTGCTGTAAGTTTTCCATCAGTTAATTATGGGAGTATAGAGAAACACAATTGCGTACCTGCAGGTTTATAATCTACGGCTAATGGTACTAAAACCTAAGTGTCCTAGCGGTACTATAAAAAGTATTCAGAAAAGCTTCTTTTCGAAAGCTATATCTAATCCTCAACGCCCTGTTGCTTAAGGTAATCAACTGCAGCCTGCAGCGTAGCTATATTCCCTGCATCTTCATCCGATATCTCTATTGGTTGTTCGTCAGTAGAGAACTCTTCTTCAAAAGCCATTATCATTTCTACCAAGTCCAATGAGTCTGCGTTAAGATCCTCAACAAATGACGAGCTTTCTTCCACGTCCCCTGCGTCGACGCCCAATTTATCTACAACTATATTTTTTACTCTTTCGTAAACAGTAGCCACTATTTATCCCCCTTCACACGACATCTAAACAGTTATAGTAACTTGTTGGCCTATATCAGAAACAACAGATCCTAAGACGCCATTCGTAAAACGAGCGGACGTGTCGCTACCGAAAGTTTTAGCCAACTCTACAGCCTCATTAACAGCTGATTTCAAAGGAGCTTTCTTCTGGATCAAAACTTCATATAAAGCTATCCTTAGTATGTTCCGATCAACGCTGGATAATTGGTCAGTGGGCCAGGCAGGAGCGTAATAATGTATCTTGTGGTCGAGAGAAATCAGCTCACCCCTAACACCTTCCAAAATTTCTCTGGCAAAAACAAGTGAGTCGGCACAATACTCCCCCTCATCTGCCAACCATTCAAGCGGATCCTGCAATTGCTCACACACGTCTAAAGCAAACAAGCATTGCAAAGCCAGAATTCTACCTGTACGGCGTGCATCCATAACCATTATGATTTAGACCCTGTCAGGTTTTTGATTGATTCTGTATCTGACAATGTTATAGCTTCGACTTCTTTGTCTATCCGCTTTATTAAACTACTCAGCACTCTTGAAGGCCCAAATTCAACAAAGCGTGAGACACCTGATCCTACCATATATCTGATCGAGTTTCTCCATTGCACACAATGACACAACCCATCAAATAATTCCTTTTTCACCGCTTCTACAGTTGTTATCGGTGTACCGCTATAATTTCCTATAATTGGAATGGTCGGCACTTTGAAATCAAGTCCTCTCACCGCTTCTTCAAGCCCTATAGATGCGTCTGACATCAGAGAAGAGTGAAAGGCTCCACTGACTTGCAGGGATATTGCTTTCCTAGCGCCACGAGCTAAAGCTAAGTCCATCGCTTGCGCAACTGCTAACTTATCTCCACTGATAACCATTTGATCATCTGAGTTGATATTGGCTAGCTCTACTCCAGTTTCGGAACACACGTGTTCCAAAGATTCTTCGTCCAAGCCAAGAACTGCTGCCATCCCGCCGGGATGATCAATAGATGCTTTCTGCATAAGCCGACCACGCTCTTGAACTAACCGCAGTCCATCACTGAAACTAAGCACTCCTGAAACGACAAGAGCGGTATATTCGCCGAGACTATGACCTGCCACCGCCAGAACATCATTCTTGTCTTGACCAAGCATCTCTTCCCAAGCTTTCCAGCACGCTATGCTCACAACCATAATAGCCGGTTGTGAGTTTAGTGTTTGCTTAAGATCGTCCTCTGGGCCATCAAACATAAGCCGAGATAGAGGTTGACCCAATATGTCATCCGCTTCCTCGAACACTTCCCTCGCTGAAGATGAGTGCAGATATAAATCGCTACCCATACCCACAGACTGAGATCCTTGTCCCGGAAACACATATGAATATTTCATATCATTGCGTGTAATATTCATCGTCTTAATCAGTAGTTCACGTTAGGTACGAGGCATTCTAGCAAATAAGTCTTCAATTTGTAATAGCATTTCCATACAACTTTGTCCCTAACACCTAACAAATCACTTATAGTCCTATTTCAACGCCCGACACTGTCCCAGGATTAGCTGGAAACTGTAGTAACCTGTCTGCCTTTATAAAAACCACACGTAGGACAAGCAGTGTGAGGCAATTTCGCCTTCCGGCACCTCGCACAATAAGAAGGATTTACAGGACTTAATGTCCGTCCTATTATGCGGCGTCCTCGCCGCGCTCTTGTTAATTTCTTTTTGGGTAACGCGCCCATATATACCTCTTTTATAATTAATCTTGGGCCAGATGACTCAAAATAGACCATCTTGGATCTATATTATTTTCCGAACAGTGACACTGCACTTTGTTAAGATTTCCCCCGCAAGCATAACATAAACCCATGCATCCGGTTTCGCACAGGGGTTTCATGGGTAGCCCGGCTATAGTATATTGCCGGATTATTTCGTTAAGATCTAATATATTGTCATCATCGATTATGGTTTCATCGAATTCATCATTTTCATCTATATCTGACTTGCGAAAAAACTCTTCCTCGATGTCTAAATCTAAAGAAACCGAATATATGTTCAAACACCTACTACAACTTGCGGGAGTGTCAACAGATGCATTTATTCTCGCCAATATACCTTGATGAGTCCGCAATAGAGTTGTTGACCCGCCTGATCCCAATTCAATCTCAGAATCCAATGCAATATCTTCAATGTTCAAAGAATACGTCCGAACCGAACCGACAGGATCACTTAGCAATTGAGAGACATTAAATATCATCGGTATCTGGTTTAACCCATTACTTCCGTATTGCCGCTCCGATGGGGGCGATTGTTTCGTTCTACGAACGGAATAAATTATACGAGCCTTTAGTAGTAGAATTCAATAGTATTTCAGCTTATCGGATGCTCTGCAGAGTTAATGCGCTTCTGGTAATGCAGATCTAATGTAATCAACAATTTCGAAAGTAGACGTACCTGGCCCAAATATTTCAGTAACACCAATACTCTTTAGATACTCACGGTCTTCTTCAGGAATAATCCCGCCCAGTATCACCAACACATCCGACATATCTTGTTCACTAAGCATGTCCATAATGCGCGGAATGATCTCCAGATGCGCCCCAGATAAAATGCTCAAACCCAATACATCAACATCCTCTTGAATAGCCGCATGGACAATCATTTCCGCAGTCTGCCGTATACCGGTATAGACAACCTCCATTCCCGCATCTCTGAGACCTCTCGCGATGACCTTAGCACCTCGATCATGTCCATCCAAACCAGGTTTCGCTACCAAGACTTTTGTGGGCAAACTATCCTGCAACATATCCATACCTTAACAATACACATATACCTAGCGTATGAAACCTATTGTACCTTATAGCAAAAGATTATACGGTACTCATACTTAACTTTATTGCTCCGTCCCCTTTTGGCTTCCACTGAACGTTTCACAGTGATCGATATCATCATTTACGAAAATACGATAGTACGCCAGTAGCCCAGGGCACGATTCCGACGACTTCCAAAAACCGACAAGTTTTCTCCAAAACCCTTCATACCACGCTAAACCTAGTGTGATATATGCGTTTCCTCTTAGTTTAAAGGCTTTCTATAATTTGAATGTTATTTCCACAAGTATCATTGAAAATAGCAATTTTGACAGTTCCCATTTCAGTTGGTTTTAAGCTAAAGTCAACACCTATTTTTGCGAGCCTTTCATATTCAGCATCAACACTATCTACATCAAATTGAGTATATGGAATTCCAGCTTCCATTAACGCATCTTGATAAACTTTAGAAGGTTCAAAATTCCTAGGTGCAGGTTCCAATAATAGTTCAGGGCCATTCTGCCATTCAGGTGAAACTAATGTTAACCATCTGTTTTCACTATCAATGGGCACATCTTTCTTTGTTATAAAACCTAATTTTTCAGTATAAAATTTTAAAGCTTTATCCTGATTCAAAACGGGTATACTAATAAGTTTTATTTTCATATTATCCCCAAGTTTGCTTGCGTTGATAATTCCGACATATTACAACGATTGCGGATTTGCTGCGATAGTTTCACATGTAGTGTGGTTGGCGTATTATTTCGGCATGGGTAAAAGAATGAGCTTCTTAAGTGCTCTCTGGAAAATTAATTCAAAAATAATACTGACTTCGAGTGAGGCCAGATTTAAAACATTTTGTGTCGACATGCTTGACTTTTCTATCAGTTGGAAGAGCACCGAATAAGGAAATTCCTCCCCCAAGTAAAATGGGGATACGTGTGATGATAAGTTCGTTGAGATGGTTACTCTCAATAAAGCTCTGAAGCAGTTTTCCTCCATCCACATAGACACGACTGTACTTTTTATCGTTTAGCATGTCCATCAGTTCTTGAGGAGAACCAGAGATAACAGTGACTTTTTCTTTGAGATTTTCAGGAATCTCTTCATTTTTCAGTGTCTTTGAAACGACACAAAAAGGGATGTCACGATAGACCCAGACACCAATCTCTGCAACTTTTAAAAAGGTATTTTTCCCAATGAGAATAGCATCAATAGAGGATAAAAAGTCCTGAAACCCATAGTCGCTGCCATCGGGGTCTTCCCACTCCGGACTTTCCAGCCCATCAAGAGCATGATTGTCTCTTGCAATGTAACCATCAAGAGATGTTGCAATGTAGCCTACTGTCTTCATAAAAACCTTCCTCTTAACCCCTGATTGTATCCTAATCCGAGGGCAACGCTTAATATAAATTTATATTATCCAAGCATGCCTTTTGTAGAATTTTTCTTTTTTTGAGGAATACCTACTTAGCTAGAAAAAGAATCTTGAAATACCACAACCAGGGGGTATGTAACTTTCCTCCCAATTTTCTTCCCAGTCATATATTGATTCTCTTGCACTCCCTCGTACTAATCGGTATCATTATTTACGCACAATTACGATGTTGTCCCAGTAGCTCAGGGGACAGAGCGGCTGCCTTCTAAGCAGCGGGTC
>PBPE01000045.1 GCA_002724585.1 Dehalococcoidia bacterium
ACGGGCATTACAGTAGCTGCCATTCTGTAGCTTGGGATATGAACGCTCCAGCTTTCGGAGATAGAACGGTAACTGAACTATTCCAGAAGCATTCTTATCCCTTTGGATTAATTGTGAACGTTAATGGAGAAAGATTCCTTGATGAAGGATATGACTTCCGTAACTACACATACGTAACCTACGGCAGGGCTTTATTAACTCAACCTCAAGGTCTTGCATTCCAGGTGTTTGATCAAAAAATCATCGATAGGGGTTTGTTGAGAGACGAATACTGGATACCGCAGGCTACTATGGCTAAGGCAGACACTCTTGAAGAACTTGCAAGATTATTGGATATTGACCCAGATGGTCTTGTAAATACGGTGAAAGATTACAATGCGGCTGTCCGTACAGACATCCCTTACAACGCAACTGTTAAGGATGGGCGTTGCACCGAAGGACTTGAAGTAAATAAAACGAACTGGGCTGAGATTCTTGATACTCCTCCTTACTACGCATGGGCGGTTACCACGGGTATATCATTCACATTTGGTGGTGTCAAAATTAATACTCGAGGGCAAATAGTAACTAATGCCCAAGAACCCATTCCAGGAGTTTACGCGGCAGGAGAAATGGTCGGCGGGCTGTTTTATTACAATTATCCGGGTGGGTCAGGACTTTCGGCTGGGATGGTATTCGGTAGGCTTGCAGGTACCAGCGCGTCGGAAGATGCTATGAAGCTAAAGGATTTATAGACGGTATTCTGCCTTTACGCAGAATTTCAAGAGTATTGATGAGGTCAACTAGCGGGATATATGCCGGTTGACCTCTATTGTTAGGGTGAAATTAGTTGAATCGATATGAAACCCGAGTAAAGACACTTTCTAAAGAATCGAAGTTATTTATAGATTATTTACATCAACTTTCTCCTACTGACTGGGACGTTCCTTCTGCTTGTGCTGGTTGGTCTGTCGGGGATGTGCTTGGTCACTTGACGGGTCAGGACTTCTCCCTGCGCATACTCAGGGGACTACAAGGAAATATATCTCCACCTGATGGAAGCCCCCAAGTAAATAATCACAATGAAGATGACTTTGCAAAGTCCATTTTCGATCGAGGTATTGCAACTAACGCTCAGTTAGGCACTAACTTGTTATCAACCTTTGAGCAGAGAGTATCGGACATTATTAAAGTGTTTGAACAAGTTAAATCAGACCAGTGGGATACTCTCTGCTATTGGCCTCCAGGTCCGGAAAAGGTTTCGACTATGCTCGATATGAGAATCAGCGAACTTACCATGCACGCTTGGGATATCAGATCAAGATTTGAACCCGACTATCATTTATCCCATGAAAGCGTGACTGTATTGATGGACACGGTCAATAGGGCCGTAAGGAGAGCTTTCAGACCCGATCCTGAATTGAATATACCGAGGCGGTATAGATTTGTAGTTGATCATGATGGTCAACAGAGAATGGATATTGTTCTTTCAGCAGCCGGAGGGTCTGTGGAGATCTCAGTTGATTATGTCCCGTACGGCACCTTCAAGTGCAGCGGAGAGACATACGTTATGCTCTTTTACGGTCGTATCAAGGCTACGGAAGCCACTGCTAAAGGATTATTGGATTGCGCCGATCATTGGGATATGGCAGCTGACCTTGACGGGCGGTTTAAAGGAGGGTGAGTCTGGAGAATTCCGGATAAATTAGTTGTTTTATCTGATTGTTCTGATGTGCTAAAGGTATATACTTGGCTACATACTGAATGTAAATCCATATGATTAATCGATTATTCACAAATAAAAACCCAATTTACTACGGTTGGTATATAGTTGCTACCGCTATGATCATCGGGTTTATCGGAGCGGGGAGCAGACAGGGATTCGGAATCTTTGTCGTTCCAATGAGCGAGGAATTTGGCTGGAACCGGGGAACGATCTCCTTTGCGGCGTCATTGGGGTTCCTTCTGAACGGGGTGGTACAGCCATTCATGGGCAGCTTTTTTGATAAGCTGGGCGGGCGAAAAGTTATATTGACATGCTTGTTAGTTCTCGGACTGACAACTGTGTCTCTCGCTTTCACTTTTCACATTCTCTTCCTGATTTTCATGTTTGGCGTTATAAGTTCGTGTGCTTTAAGCGGCGTCTCTATCACGACAACAGGAGCGTTGCTCAGTAAATGGTTTAGGAAACGGAGAGCGACAGCGGTGTCTATTAGTGCTGCTGGTATGTCTTTGGGAGGGCTTATACTTGTTCCCTTCTCAATGTATTTACTTCAGGCAACAAATTGGAGAATCACCTGGGCGGTTCTAGGATTCATGATACTGGGTATCTCATTGCCAATGGCTATTGCATTTATTCGGGATGACCCAGAGAAACTGGGATTGAATCCAGATGGTGAGAAAGAGTTATCAGAGGGAGAATCCAAGCGCAAAGCGGTTAATTGTGGTCCACTTGAGACAGATAGTTGGCTTGTCTCGTTCAGGTCTGCACCTATATGGCAAATGAGCGGGTCGTATTTTGTGTGTGGGGCTACAACTGGGATCATATCAGTGCACTTTGTACCTCATGCGTTGGAACTAGGTATATCCCCTGGTCGTTCGGCAATCATATTTGGGTTTATGATGTCATTAAATTTGGTAGGCGCTATTACTGCTGGATTGGTCTCAGATCGGTTTAGCCGTAAGAATTTATTGGGATTGACGTATTTCCTTCGCGGGTGTGGTTACGCTTTATTAGTATTAGTGCCAGGCGAGCTCAGCTTGTGGGCTTTTGCCGCAGTAGCTGGACTTTCTTGGATAGCAACTGCTCCTCTCACCACCGCATTGACAGCCGACGTTTATGGTTTGAAAGCACTCGGTACTATAAGTGGCATCTCCTTTTTCTTCCATGCATTCGGTAGTTTTGTGAGCATTCTTTTAGCAGGAATACTCTACGATATAACCGGTTCATACAATGTTCCCTTTGCTATTGCCGGCGCTTTATTGCTGCCGGCAGCTTTGTCAGCTTGGACAATTCGTGAACGGAAGTATTCGAATAGATACGTAACCGTTGAACCGAGTCTACAAACAGCAGGTGATTAGGTATCACGGAGGATTAGGTTTGTATGGACACTAGCGGTCAATCTCAGCCAAGAATATTTTATGGTTGGTATATCGTCGCGACCTGCTTCTTTGTCGCCTTCCTGACGGTGGGACTCAGGAACTGTTTTGGGATTTTTGTAATTCCAATGAGCGAAGAATTGGGCTGGAATAGAACAACTATATCCTTTGCTGCTGCATTAGGTTTTTTGGTTAATGGTGTCACGCAGCCATTCATAGGTTATATCTTTGATAAGCTCGGTGGTCGTAGAGTTATTACGATAGGGTTGGCGGTTATGGGGATCGCTGCCATCAGTTTGTCATTTACATTTCATATCCTATTCTTGGTCTTTGTATTCAGCTTGGTTCTGTCGACAGCACTTAGCGGCCCATCTCTAAGTAATACCATGGCAATGATCTCTAAGTGGTTTCGAGAAAAAAGAGCAACGGCTGTCTCCCTCAACTCCGTTGGTACTTCTATGGGTGGACTAATACTTGTGCCGTTTGCCATGTATTTTATGCAGGCAACAAACTGGAGATTGACCTGGGCTGCTTTGGGCCTGGTAATGATCGTGCTAGCAGTTCCTTTATGTTTAGTATTTCTAAGAAACGATCCTTCTGAGAAAGGGCTACTGCCTGACGGGCAATTAGACTCTTCAGAAAAAGGACACGAAGGTCGTAATAGGGAGGTATATGGTGAATATGAAGTAAGTAATTGGCAAGATTCATTCAAGACACCGCCTATGTGGCAGTTGTCTGGTTCTTATGTGGTGTGTGGAATCACTACAGGTACAATATCAACGCATTTTGTCCCTTTAGCGATTGATCGTGGCGCAAGTCCTTCTATGGCCGCTTTAATATTTGGAGTCATGATGGGGCTCAATGTCTTTGGAGGACTAGGAGCTGGAATCCTATCAGATAAGTTTAAGCGCAAGAATATCCTCGGAGCTGTTTATTTTATGCGGGGTCTGGCGTATGTGGCTTTATTAATCTTTCCCTCAACATACGGTCTCTGGGCGTTTGCGATTACTTCAGGTTTTTCATGGGTAGCAAGCGTGCCATTGACTTCATCGCTGACAGCCGACGTATATGGCCTTAAGGCTTTGGGGACTATATCTGGAGTGACCTTTTTCTGTCATCAGGTGGGCAGCTTTGGAATGATTTTGTTGGCTGGGTTTTTATTTGATGTTACTGGTTCATATGACGTACCATTTGCCATAGCCGGTGCCTTTTTGTTTCCGGCGGCGTTGTCTGCTTTTACTATCAAAGAGACTAAGTACTCGGCGCGATATTCTTATCGCATTAACGAGACCGCGTCTATGGGGTACTAACCGATGCCCCTTTTTAACTTGATTTTATTGCACCATGGCGAGTCTGCAGATCCAGAACTATTGAAATGGATTAAAGACTTATTGGATCACTTTTTTGGAAGTGGCCCTTGGGCGGTAGTGATTCTCTTAGGATCAGCAATCTGCCTGATGCCGTTGATAGTTATATTGGTTTATATTATTCAGAATAGACGGTAGCCAAAGATTATTTGATGTGTCAGGGGCTTTGAAATACGTATAGTTAGGCTCTTGATATCTATCTAAAATAACGTTAGACTAATTTACGTTTTCAAGGTGGTGTGGTGACAGATGGTGCCGGTGGGTGCCACGCTTACGTGCAGCGTCAAGTGTACGCTGCAAACCTTAATGAGGAGGAAGGTTAGCATAGCTTATGTTTAACAAATCATCGCTAGAACAATTATTTGACGAATTACGTGACGAATACGAACTCGAGCCTGATTGGGAAGAGATTCAACGAGATGCACACCTTGGTGTAGCTTACGCTGACTCGGGCATGCTGGACGATCGAAAAGACAGCCTAGATTCTAGGTCTGTCGCATTGGTGACAAAACACAATCCCGGCTAAGAAATAAAACATCAGGTTATTATGAACCCTTAGATCTCGGCATTATTTGTGGATCTGAGGGTTTTTTTTGTGCAGGGTAATACTAAATCTTAGATCATGGAGATGTCTCCTATGTTATCCGTAGGTTCATGCCAATATATAGATGTCCGACAACAAGAATATGTGGCTATCATTACGTTGAATAGGCCAGCCCGGTTAAATGCGATCACATGGGATATGGCTACTGAAATCCATGGTGTGTTGGATTGTATAGATAATGCGTTTCCTGCAATTAGGGCTGTGGTTATTACTGGAGAAGGGAGAGGATTCTGCTCAGGTGCCGATGTTTCCGATATGGCCAAGAGACTTAATAATCGGCAAGCAAATGACTCAAATGTGACCGATCAACCGTCTATCACAATGCAACTTGCACCCCATTTCCGTATAATTTCGCAGCCGATCATTGCTGCAATAAATGGAGTAGCAGCTGGAGCAGGCTTGGGAGTTGCCCTTGCAAGTGATATTCGAATAGCTTCTACTGAAGCGAGGGTAGGATCTGTATTTGTTAAACGTTCACTTGTTCCGGATACTGGTGTGTCTCAGTTGATAGGGGCGATGGCCGGACCTGGTATAGCTTATGAGATGTCGCTAACTGGAAATATTTATGATGCGGACTGGGCATTGGCTAAAGGGTTAATCAATGAAATTGTTCCTCATAATCAGGTAACTATAAGAGCAATCGATTTAGCTAATCAAATATCCTCTAACCCTCCCTTAGCTGTAAAAGCTACTAAACAACTTATGAGGAATATTTATCCAGATTTGCAACAGATTATTGAAGCAGAGCACGAAGCAAATCGAGACATACATGGTTCTGAAGATAGGCTAGAAGCTGTTAATGCCTTCTTGGAGAAAAGAGAGCCCAAATTTATCGGTAAATAGGCTTGTTTGCTAGAATAAAATTCTGTTTATACTTGGGAATTCCCTTGTTCCACGTCTGAAGGGTCATCGATTGGAACAGCTTTGCCCCCGATAACCCGGTAATGATGTATAGCATCATCGCCTATAACAGGTATGGAAAAGGTATCTTTTTCGGTTGTTCCCCTGAATTTTAAAAGCTCCTGTCTTGCTGTTTCGTTGGGATCGAGATGATCCTCTGTTGACGAAATATTGAGGAGAGATTTTAGTGCAGTGTCAAAAGATGTTGTTTTGCTGCATTGTGAATAAATGAAATCGTATACCTCATCTGATATTGTTACAGTCTTAGACATATAATCACCTGCCAATTTGCTGATCAGTATATACCATCACAGTTCTCGTATCTTCGGTATTTAATAAACTCTTTATGCTTGTATCCCTGATCCGAACGCTCGGATCTGAAAAGCACTTATGGCGTTATACAATAAGGAGTGCAGAACTATTAGGCATCGGAAAGGTAGTAAACCAATAAATTCTGTGATGATTATTGAGGAAAAGAAATAATATAAAAGAGGATAATGTTATATATCAGTTAGTAGAGAGGAGGTCACGAAAGGACATGTTAGGAATAGCTAATATATTCAGAATTTGTGGGGTTCTTCACATATTCATTACATTGGGATTATCCGTATCAATATTTGCAGGTATCTGGTTGCCAGACGGTGCAACCATTGACCATATCGGCACTGGAAAAGTACTAGTGGGGCTGATCCTGAGCCATGGAATAGGTGTTGGAGTTCTTCTAATCCTTTCAAGTTTTATTACAGACGTGCCCTCTGCCAAGAAAATCTTACTTGGGGAAATCGTACTGTCAATTTGTCTCCTGCTAGCATTTATATACAATTCATTTGTACTAGATTCTTGGTACAATGGCCCACCTATAGTGATATGGGTAGTGACGGCGGTACTTATACTACTAAGTATCTATGGACGTCTCAGGGTAAATAGGATGTAGGCAATCAACTAGAGTAATTTCTTATCGCTACCCATTCAGAGTAAATTTTGAGGAGAATTATTATGAATCTTTGTGTTGTATCAAGTTTTCAAGGTGATGTAGATGAGTTCATGTCGATGATGGAGGAATTTGAAGAAGAATTCAAATCTTGTGTATCAGATTGGGAGTGTGGAGTGGTCAACACTAACAAAGCAGGATTTAGTAAAATCATCACAATTGTCAACGTTACAGATCAGGAACGAATGGAAGAAATTATGTCATCACCTAAAATGGTTGAGTGGGACAAGGCGCATAATAATACCGACATTATTTACTCACTTGATAGAATCAATTAACTAATAATAGATAAGGCCTCCCCCAAAATGCTAGGGCTTTTTGGATAGGTTAATCCAGAGTGCAAAATATCCGTTTTGTGCTTAAAAGTGCTATAATTCAACTTCTTGGTGCGGGTGTAGCTCAGGGGTAGAGCGTTTGCTTCCCAAGCAAAAAGTCGAGAGTTCGAATCTCTTCACCCGCTCCACTAGTCTACTGTTATTTCTGCTTGTATACCTACGATCTAGGGGTATTTTTGCGTTTCCCATTAACCTTAAATTGCCTATTGCAATGACTATGATATGCTTATACAATGACCATAGAATCGATACAACAAGAGCATGGTGGGTGGTTGTGGCTAACGGGAACCTGAAAATGCTTAGAGAAAGAAGAGCCCTGTCTCTTAGTGAATTAGCTCTAATGAGCAACGTAAGCCGAGGAACCATAAACCGGATAGAGAACGGGAAGCAAAAACCTTCCCCGAGTACTATCAGAAAACTTGCTCAGGCTCTTAATGTTAATGTCGAAGAGTTAACTAGTGATCAGGGAAGGTTGATATAAAGGGTCAAAAGGGGTGATAGGGCGAGGGTATGCAGGAAGATCCTAAAAAAGTAATCAAGCAGACGGGCGGATGGACTCTCTATGAGGAAGGACTGGATGGTTGGACTGTTCAGGTGGATTTTCCGGTCGATGCTTTGAAAGGGGCAGGCGGATCTTTAAAATTAACGATTCCTGCCGATGTGTGGTCAATACTTCGCCAAGGGAATCATAGCAAAGCTGCATACTACCGCATGAACGCACAGCATCTCCGTAAACTGGCTGAACAATGGGTGGAAAGACGGTTAAGTGCTTACAAAAAGTCTAAAGGAACTCAAATAGAGCAAGAGATCTACTTAAACGGCTGCTTGGTAGCTGATGTGGATGATCCGCGGGATAAACAGGTCGAGGATTTTATAGAATTTTATACTCCTCCAAATAAACCCGCGGTGTCTAGTGATTTTTATGATCAACGTGAAGAAGATCCAGACCTAGTCTATTCGATATATCCGTATTTAGAATCTGATGATGAGGTGGTAGGTGATATGAAACGTGGAGCGCATTGTTACTTTTGTGGGACGAAATTAAGCCGAATGGACTCTGACGCACTGGGGTGTTGTTATGAGTGTGATAAGTGTCCGCCAGTAACTCACTGGCGATGGAATGAAGACACTGAATTCCTTCAATTATACGTCGCTGGAGAACGTTGTCCGTATTGCGGATTGCAGGTGCCGGAATCAACTGATGTTTCAGCAGATCTTAAAGAATTAACTCAGATTCGGACTGAAGATCCGAAAACTGTCTCAACAGCAACTAAGTCGGTGCGTAAGACAGGTAAACCAGTAACGGTTAATGATGTCTGGTGGGGATCTGTAGTGGAGTGGTGTCGTGCGCATAACGACCATGACGCTAGAGGAGGGTATTCCTACCATAACTGTAGCAAGGAACTTGCTCGGATGCAGTCCAAAGGCGAGCTAGATGTTATCTGGCATAATCGTGATCGAATACCTGGCACGAAGGAACTCATAGCTACAGTATCAGCTTAAATAATATCTGCGGTAGATTTTGTACAACAGCGCCTGTCCATAAGGGACAAGCGCTGTTGTTGTATCTGTATCAACAATAAGTTATTGTTCAGATATAGCAGATGGAAATAAGGAATAGACTATGAAAGCAGTTGTTATTGGTGCAGGGATAGTAGGTGCCAGCATAGGTTATCATCTGGCAGCAAGAGGCGCAGATGTAACATTGATAGACAAGAATAAGCCTGGTTCTGGAGCTTCTAGTCATTCTTTTGCCTGGATAAACGCTGGTCCAAAGTCTCCGTTTGAATATCATGATCTAAACAGACGATCCTTGGAGATGTGGGAAAGATTTGCTCAAAAGCTAAATACAGACGTTGGTTTACGATGGGGTGGAAAGGTTAGTTGGGAAGCCGAAACTCACAGAGCTGAGGAGTTACGCCAGAGAACCAAGCTTCTACAGGATTGGGGATATCCTATCAGAGAAATTTCTTCAGATAGCCTATGTGCAATGGTTCCGGGATTAGACCCGGGCCCTGTGTCTGTAGCTGAATACAGTGAGATTGAAGGGCACGTTGAGCCTCCTAGAGTTGTAGGAGCCTGTGTTCAGAAGGTGTCTGATTTGGGAGGAACTGTTCTAATTAACACCGAGGTACTTAGCTTCGGCAGAGATACCCAAGGTAAAGTGAATAAGGTTGTTACTACTAATGGCGACCTGGAGTGCGATGTGGTGGTAATTGCGGCTGGGGTTGATAGTTCTCGTTTAGCCGCAATGATCGGAGCCGACGTCCCGCAGCAGGAAAGTCCGGGAGTAGTGGTCAGGACTGACGCTAGGCCCGCATTGCTAAGTAATGTCCCAGTAGTATATATGCCCCCGATTAATCAACGTGAGCGTCAAGTGCATATCCGCCAGCTTATGGATGGGTCATTCATGATTGGAGAAGGTAGCCAAGAGAGTATGGCTCTGGACGATTCCCCGCAGCATGCTACTGAATTACTAGGTAGGGCTACTCATTATTTCCCTGAGTTAGCGGGCACTGAGGCTATCGCAGAACCGGTTGGCTATCGACCTATGCCACTGGATAGTTATCCGGTCATCGGGTGGACCCAGGAATCATCTAATGTATATATAAGTTTAACTCATAGTGGCGTAACTTTAGCTCCCCTGATTGGCCAAGTCGCATCAATGGAAATATTAGATCGAGCTGACTTAGTGTTCATGTCATCCTACCGTCCAAACAGAAAATTCATCCTGACTGTGCATGATCATTAAACTGGTGACTTAGATTTTGCGTGAGCTTGACAAGGGCTGTGCTGGATTTCACAATCAGGTGACTTAACAACAAGCAACGAAGGAAGGAAATAGTGATATGACCACTGCATCACAATCCTGGACGGAAGAAATGGTGGACGTTGCTGGGAGCCAACTGCAAGTATTTAAAGGTGGCACCGGTGATCCATTACTAATCATTCACGACGAAATGGGCCATCCCGGCTGGCTGAGATATCATCAGGAACTTGCTAAGGACAGGACCTTAGTTATTCCAATGCTTCCTGGGTTCGGCGAATCCGCAGAGCTAGACTGGATGATGAGCATGCACGACCTAGCCAACTGGTTTCTTGGCGCCCTAGATGATTTGAAGTTAGAGAATGTAGACGTTGTTGGTTTTTCTCTTGGGGGATGGCTCGCAGCAGAAATGGCTGTTAGGTGTCCTCAGCAATTCAAGCGACTGGTGCTCGTCGGAGCTGCTGGAGTACGTCCTTCTGAAGGGGAAATCTATGACATTTTCCAGGTAGTAGCGAAATCATATATCGAAAATAGTGTGTTGGACGCTTCCGCTGTTCCAGAATTTAAAGAAGTATGCCCTGATGAGCCTTCTCCTGAGCAATTAGAGCTTTGGGAAAGCGCCAAAGAAAGTGCGTGTAGGGTAAGTTGGCGTCCTTATATGCATTATCCTGCGTTACCGCAATTGTTGCCTCGGTTAAAAAGGTTGCCGACTAAGATTATATGGGGACGAGAAGACCCTATCGTTCCGGTCAGTGCGGGTGAAATTTATCATAAATCTATACCCGGCTCCTCGTTAGATATTATTAATCAATGTGGGCATAGGCCTGAAATAGAGAAAACAGACGAATTTATTGGTTTGGTTAAGGGATTCTTGACGTCTTAATAATCAATATTCGTGCTTACGCTATTATAGGTTGTGATAGACAATCTTCCGAGCGTGGTGCTACACTGCCGGTAGTTGGAGTACGAGGATTGGAGAAGGAGTTCGTATGCTGATAGGCCATTTTACGGAACAACCATGGCAAGATGATCAATCGGGTCTTATGGGCACTCAGTCGACTGATCTGAGCATTAGCAATGCACATTATAATCCGCAGGTTGGTTCGCAACTCTACAATCGATACCTTGATGAAAAAGTTTACGCTGAAGAAATGGGTTTCGATGCGCTAATGTTAAACGAGCATCACAGCACCCCGTTTTGTATGCAGGGCGTGACAAACGTAGGGGCATCTATCCTAGCGCGAATTACTAATAAAGCAAAGATTATCATTTTAGGTAATGTTTTGCCGATTTGGGATGACCCTCTTTGGTTGGCCGAACAATTGTCGATGATAGATATGATTTCAAACGGGAGATTGGTCTCGGGTTTTGTTAGGGGAGGAGGCAGAGAGAGCTACGCGCATAATGCTCCTCCGCATTTTAACAGAGAGCGTTTTGAAGAAGCGCATGACTTTTTAATAAAGGCGTGGACTACTCCTGGTCCATTTCGTTGGGAAGGAAAACATTACCATTACCGGTATGTCAATCCTTGGGCTAGGCCTTTGCAACAGCCTCATCCTCAAATATGGATTCCATCGACTGTCAGCGTAGAAACTGTTAAATGGACTGCTGAAAAAGCATATCCTCTGGTCCTACTGGCTACTAAGTTGGGACCAACCAAAGAAGCTTTTGATTTGTACCATGAGACCGCTGCTGAGTTTGGCCACAAATCTGGAACTCAGAATGTTGCATACTTATGGAAAGTGCACGTGGACGAGACAGAAGAGAAAGCTGAAGAGGTAGGAAGGAAATATTTATCTGGTGTTAGCAATCCGTTTTTGGCCGGCAATGAAGGTCAAACTAATCCCGCTATTATGAGCCTGCCAGGGCATACCTCGCGTACTTCTAGGCGATTATCCGCAACGGCATTTGGCCCAGCAGGTAGATTCGGTACCAATCGGAGGCCTTATGAGGACCAGGTAGAGGATTACACTATTATCACTGGAACTCCTAAGACAGTTATTCCTAAGATCAGACACGTACTCGAATATTTGCGTCCTGGTAGTGTATTTTTCTGGGATGGTGATGGAGCCATGAGTCATGATGACCAGATGCGAAGTTTGCGATTGATGGGCCAAGAAGTTATCCCTGCTGTTAGAGAGATGGCTAAAGAGCTTGATCTGAAGAGCCCGTTTGAAGTTGATACCAAGACGGGCGAACCGATAGAAGATTCTGTGGCTGAGCCTGTAAACGCAGATTAACTAGTAGAGATTTTCACAAAAAGAAGGGGCGGCTCAAAGAGCCGCCCCTTCTTTTTGCTTAACGCATTTAAGATAAACTTACTTCTACCCTCCGCCCGTCTGTGTTTGATGACCTGATGTTGTCTAAAAACTTGTGTAATTCTACTGCCGTATCAAAATTAGGCTCGCAATTTGTTCCAGATTTGATGGCCTGACCAAATTTGTAGTACATTTGCCCGACGTTGTAAGGCTCACCATTAGGCATGCTTTCGAGAACGTTACTATGTCTAGAGGGGATTTCAATATCATGGAGAGTCTCACTCTCCTGAGCTCCTTTTAGTTTTACTTCTTGTAATTGTGGAGAGTCATCAGATAAAGCGAATAAAGTACCTTTGTTGCCGTAAATCTCCATTTCTAATCCTGCGCCCGCGTACGGCGTTGTGGCTACATGTACTGATGCAACTCCGCCATTTAGTAATTGACCGTTTATCATGACATTATCTGGAGATGTGACGTCTAAGACATCTCCTGTATCAGAAGCGGTCCACTGCTTGGCCTGAGTACTTACTACGCTTGATACTGAACCAAAGTCACCTACGACAAATCGTACAGCATCTACCGTGTGTCCAAAGGCGATAGTTAGAGTGTTTGCTCCGAGCTCGACGTCTCTTTGCCAAGTCCTGTCGAATACTCTTTTGAGGATTCCTCCTCTGATCATGCTGACTTTACAAGACATCACTTGCCCGACATATCCGTTTTCAATCAACTCTTTGGCATGCAATAACGCTGGGCTGTTGCGGGCTTGCAACCCTACCATGTTTACAACACCTTTCGATCGTGCTAAATCGGCCATTTCTATCGCCTGAGCGGTATCCTGCCCGAGTGGCCATTCAGTGTAAACATGTTTCCCTGCGTTAAGGGCTGCCATAGTAGGTTCGTAGTGAGACGGGACTTTTAATACAACCGCGACTGCATCAATATCAGGGTGATTTATCATTTCTTGATAATTGTCAAAAGCCATTTTGGCATTAAATAGCTGTGCGGATTCCTGCGCACTTTCCATCCGTGTTGTGCATACTGCTGTAAGTTCAAATTCGGGGCTCGCGAGAAGTGCCGGAAGATGAGATCTAGGAGCCCATCCTCTGTGTATGTTTGCTCCGATTAAACCTAGCCTTATTTTGGTGTCTGCCATTCCGTCCTCCTTACGTGGAAGATAAACTGAGCCTATTGCTCGATATCGTATCATTTAGGTGTAGCTAATAATAGACATTGGAGGACATGCACGAATAGGGCCACGCAGATAAGGTATGTTTTCTAGGAGATGTATATGAAATACGGAGTAGTTTTTCCTCAAACTGAGATAGGAGCCGATCCTGTAGCTATAAGAGACTACGTGCAGGCTGCGGAGGGATTGGGGTACGAGTATATTTTCATAGCAGATCATGTGCTGGGCGCTGATCCCAATCATCATTCACATGTAGTGGACCATTATTACACTCACAAGAGCGTCATTCATGAGCAATTTACGACACTTGGGTTTATATCGGCTGTTACTAGTAATGTTGATTTAATTACTGGCATCTTGATTTTGCCACAGAGACAGACGGCATTAGTGGCTAAGCAGGCAGCCGAAATAGATATTTTAAGCGGAGGGCGTCTGACTTTAGGAATAGGAGTAGGCTGGAATCACGTTGAGTATGAGGCGCTAGGGGAAGATTTTCACAACAGAGGTCGTAGATGTGAAGAACAGATGGAGGTATTGCGAGCTCTGTGGACACAAGAGGTAGTAGATTTTCATGGTAAATGGCATGATATAACCAATGCTGGTATTAACCCCCTGCCTGTCCAACGACCAATTCCGATTTGGCTAGGCGCAGGTGGTAGTGAGAGCCCAATACCCGTAGACAGGGTTCTGCGCCGCATCGCAACTTTGTCGGATGGTTGGTTTCCTAGTTTTGCTCCGTCTGACAAGGGTCGTGAAACAGTGGAAACTATTAGGCAATATGCGAGAGATGCCGGTAGAGATCCATCTGAAATAGGTATGATAGGCCGATTAAGACTCCCAGGCAAGCAGCCAGAGGAATGGCTTGATGAAATGAAAGGTTGGGAAGAGATGGCCGCGACGCATATGTCTGTAGAAGCTCGTCGAGGTGTTTTAGGCTCTGTTGGTCAGCACATAGAAGCTATTACAGAGGCAAAGGAAGTGTTAGGAATTTAATGCAGTTCTTCTAGACCCATGCCCCATTTTCTATTGAGGAAATAAAATGTTGAATGGCTTGGTTGAATAAGTCTGGATCCTCAAGATTAATTGCATGGCCACTTTGGGGAAGTACTGATAGTCCAGACGATGGAATATGCTGCTTCATGAAGATTGCAGGATTAACGCATGGATAATCCTCGTCCCCGATTATTATCAAAGTAGGTATGGTCATATTTTTAAGATCGGATTCCAAGGTATATAGACTCTCTCTTTTCATTTGAATCCCACGGAATGTTAGGGCTGATCCCTGGGCAGAATGGGAACATAGCCCTTGATAAAAATCATCCCAGGTCTTGGGGTCTTTGCGCCTTAGTTGTATTCTTGTAGGCCCCGTCGCGTACTGCTGAATACCGTTGGCCATCCCATTCGATAATAGCGCATCTGCTAGAGTGCCCCCAGATTTCCTGAATTGCTCGGGATCATCGCTTCCGCTCCCCGCTGAAGCGACTATCAAGGCCTTAGCCATATTCGGGTACTTTATTCCGAAGTTTAATATTGCACTACCTCCCATAGACAACCCGCATAGATATGCTTGATCTATATTGAGGTGATTCAGCAACAACTTAATGTCTTCTACAGATTGGTCTTGTGAATACAAGGCGGGATCGTCGGGAACATCTGAAGGTGGGTAGCCACGGGCGTTGTAAGTAATGACTTGATATTTACGGGAAAAATGACGCACTTGTAAATCCCAGCTGGTGTAGTCCCCTGCAAATTCGTGGCTGAACAGCAGCGGTGTTCCGGTGCCAGTAATTTCGTAGAATAAGTTAGTCCCATTGGCAGAAAAATATGGCATAACGTTTTACCTCTGTAAGTTCAAATGGATCATAGGATGTAAACATGGCGTAGTCAATTGGATGTTGTTTTGCGTTTGATATTTGATGCAAGGAGCTATCCACTCGGGTAAAATGGTATTATTGCTTGCCCAGAAACGGAAATCTTATATAAACACATTGTGGTGATGACGTATGGTGTCCCTGCTTCGTAAGATGATAGGCGATAGCAGTGAAAAAACTGCTGAGAAGCTCATTCCAATTGTAAATAAAATTAATAACCTGGAAGACGAAATTAGACGCTTAGCTGATACTGAGTTGTTTGCGAAGACGCAACAATTTAAGGATCGGTTAGGTTTTGGTGAAACACTCGATGATTTGTTAGTTGAAGCTTATGCAGTTTTACGTGAGACTGCTCGCAGGACCATTGGGCAACGTCACTACGATGCACAGCTCATTGGTGGGATAGTCCTTCATAATGGCCAAATAGCGGAGATGCGGACTGGTGAAGGAAAAACACTGGCAGCGACTTTACCTACATATCTGAATGCTCTGACTGGAAAAGGGGTACATGTAGTTACAGTAAATGATTACTTGTCCCGGCGAGATCCCGTTTGGATGGGACCTATCTACCATGCTTTGGGGTTAACGGTGGGTTGTCTGCAGCATGGTGGAGATTTTATTTTTGATCCTGATGTTGAAAATGGACCGGATGGTACCAAATACCTCAAGCCGGCAACTCGTTCAGATGCTTATGCGACTGATGTTCTGTACGGAACAAACAATGAATTTGGGTTTGATTATCTAAGAGATAATATGGCGGTAGAAGCGGCAGAGTTAGTTCAACGCGATCTTAATTTCGCCATAGTGGATGAGGTTGACAACATTCTCATAGATGAAGCCAGAACACCGCTTATAATCAGCGGACCCGCTCAGGATCCGGTCGATCATTATTATACCTTTTCTAGATTAGTGCCACGGTTGCATGCGGAAGAAGACTTTACAATTGATGAACGCACTCAAGCGATATCTATGACTCCTGAAGCGATCGAAAAAATAGAAGGTTGGATTAAAGTTGATAATCTATATGATCCGGAAAACTATCACCTGGTTCATTATGTAGAGAACGCGCTAACAGCTCATGTGCAGAAGAAGCGTGACAAGGACTATGTAATACGAGATGGTGAAGTTGTCATAGTTGATGAATTTACAGGCAGATTACAGTTTGGTAGAAGATGGTCAGATGGCCTTCATCAGGCAGTTGAAGCTAAAGAAGGGATAAAAATTCAAAGAGAGAGTATTACATATGCGACGGTCACCCTTCAAAATTATTTTCGGATGTACCAAAAATTATCAGGAATGACGGGTACGGCAGCAACAGAGGCTGATGAGTTTTACAAAATTTATGGATTAGAAGTAGCCACAATACCAACAAATCTGCCGATGGTAAGAGGCGATGCGTCAGACATGGTCTATCAAACCAGAGAAGCGAAATGGAAAGCAGTCGTTGAAGATATTGTTAAAGTGAATGAAAGCGGAAGACCGGTTTTAGTCGGTACTACTTCAGTGGAATCATCTGAAGAGCTGAGTGGCGTTTTAAAGCTCAGAGGAGTGGAGCATCAAGTTCTAAATGCCAAAAATCATGAACACGAGGCGTCCATTATTGCTCAAGCAGGGCGGCTGAATGCGGTTACAGTGTCAACTAATATGGCCGGTAGAGGGACAGATATCGTACTAGGAGGATCGGATACCTCGAGATCTGATTGGGGGCAAGAACATTCACAAGTCGTTGAATTAGGCGGATTGCATGTTATTGGAACTGAACATCATGATGCCAGGCGAGTAGATAATCAGCTAAGAGGGCGTTCAGGAAGGCAGGGAGATCCTGGTAGCTCCCAATTTTATGTCTCTTTAGAAGATGAGTTAATGCAGAGATTTGGGGGAGAACGCATTAAATCAGTTATGAGTTGGACTGGCATGGAGGAAGATTTGCCAGTTGAGAATAAGCTGATAACTAAATCGATTGGTGGGGCGCAAGTTAAGGTGGAAGGATATCATTTCGATATCAGGAAGCACCTGCTTAATTTTGATGATGTTTTAAATACCCAGAGAGAGATTATATACAGCGATCGTCAGAGGATTCTTAGGGGTGATAATCTGAGAGAGCGTATTTTGGGTATGGTCAGACAAGAATTTGATGATCTGATCAGGCAATTTCTCCCATCGCGCCATAGTGATGATTGGAATGCATTAGGGTTCATATCTGAATTGCAATTGATATGTGACTTACCCGACGAGATCAAGAATGAAGAACAACTAATTACTTATCGCAAAGATGCTGTCGAAAAAATCCTAGCAGATCATGCTGAGTCTGTTTATTCTGCATGGGAAAATGCATTAGGGGATGAAGCTAGAGAGGCGGAACGTCTTCTGTTGTTGCGGGCGATAGATTTTCATTGGGTTCAGCATCTGACGACTATGGAAAATCTTAGGACAGGCATAAGTCTGCATGCTATTGGACAGAGGGATCCGTTGGTGATGTACCGCACGGAGGGGCACAAAACATTCCAGGAGTTACTCCAGCGCATGCAGCACGACGTAGTACATACACTTTTTCATGTAGATGTGGGTCAGGAAGCTAGGGCAAGCGGCAGGCGTGGTAGTTCAAGCAAGCCTGTGACTAATAGCGCTCGTGTTTCTCCTGGTGGCCCTAAGATAGGTAGGAATACCACGTGTCCTTGCGGCAGCGGGCGTAAATATAAGCGCTGTTGTGGTGCGAATACTTAGCGACCTTTTTTAAATAATCTTAAAAGTAGTGGCTCCGGTTTTGGTGAGGCCATAGGTAAGCCTTTCCAGTCATCTGCCAGATAGGTTTGTGGATCTTTCTGGAAAGCTATTCTACATCCAGGGGCGCAAAAATAATAAGTTTTATCTTCGTGATCGAACGATCCCCCAGAAGGATTTTCCGTATCTACTTTCATCAAACATATAGGGTCTATGGCATCAGGCAACTGTAAGTTCCTTTCAATTTTGATATTTGATTATCTGCTTGCTCTTAAGCGTAGTGAATTTGTAACTACTGTAACTGAGCTTATAGCCATTGCACAAGCAGCTACTATTGGGTTGAGGAAACCAGAATCACCAATCAAGAAATACATGTAAGTAGGAACGGATCCGTATAAGTTAAATATAGGATATAGTAATCCCGCAGCTACAGGAATGAGCAAGATATTGTAGAAGAATGCCCAGAATAGGTTTTGTTTTATGATACGTATTGTCGAATGGCTTAACTCCAGAGATTTTCCTACCGATGTTAGGTCGTTTCTGATTAATGTTATATCAGACGCTGCGACCGATATATCGGACCCTGAGCCCATAGCGATTCCCACATCAGCTTGTGCTAACGCTGCGGCATCATTAACGCCGTCGCCCACCATTGCAACAATCCTTCCCTGAGATTGCAAGTCTTTGATTGCTGCCACTTTATCAGCGGGGAGAAGTCCGGACCGGACTGCCGGGATGCCTACTTCATTCGCTATGCACTGGGCGGTTTCAGAAGTGTCTCCCGTAGCGATTTCTATCTCTAATCCCATATTAGCCAAGGCAGCCACGGCATATGAAGAGCTTGGTCTAGCTGTATCGGCAATTCCAATTAGTCCTAAGCATGTGGCATTTTCAGAGACGTATATTGGCGTTTTCCCTGAGCTCCCCAAATTTTGCTCGTTTGTATGCATATGTTTGATATTAATATTTTCCGAAGCCATCATCGCTGCGTTACCGACACAAATAGTTTTAGCGTCGATATAGGCTTTTACTCCAAGCCCCTGAAAAGATTCAAATGAATCGGCTTGATCGATAATGATCCCTCGATCAGCAGCGGCCTCGAGAACAGAGCGGGCTAGAGGGTGCTCAGAATATTTTTCTGCTGAAGCCGCCATGGATAATATGTAATTAGAGTCATAGTCGTGATCAGGAGCAGGAATGATATCCGTTAATGAGGGCTTGCCTTCAGTGATAGTTCCAGTTTTATCTAGTACGAGATAATCTATTTTATGCAGTGTCTCTAGTGCTTCAGCACTATGAATTAATATCCCATTTTGAGCGGCCTTGCCGATACCAACTATAATTGCTGTGGGCGTAGCCAGTCCCAGAGCGCAAGGACAGGCTATTATAAGCACTGATACTAGTACAAGCGTGGCCACAGTAATTTGTGGATCGGGTCCTAGAACCATCCAAGAAAGAAATGCTATAAGAGCTACTATGCCCACGGCCGGAACGAAATACGCTGCTACTTTGTCTGCGATTCTCTGGATAGGAGCCTTAGAAGCTTGAGCCTCTTCGACTAGTCTTATTATATTCGATAAGACCGTGTTGGAGCCTACTTCCGTTGCTCGGAACTTGAAGTACCCGTTATGGTTTAGGCTGGCTGCATATACAGGATCCCCCTTTGATTTGTCCACGGGGAGACTCTCGCCGCTTATCATGGATTCATCTACGCTTGAGTGCCCTTCCACAATTTCTCCGTCAGCTGGAATACCGTCTCCTGGTTTTATGATTATTAGATCATCTATTTTGAGGAGGTCTATAGAAACCTTAGTCTCTTGCCCGTCGGTTTCTATATTCGCAGTTGTCGGCTGCATCTGAATTAATTGACTGATGGCTTCTGATGTTCGGTTTAGAGACCGAGATTCTAAATATCTACCAAATATTACAAGCGTGATAATAATTGCAGCCGTGCCAAAAAACAGATCATCATTAAGGCCGGATAATAACAGTAATTGAGGAGATACAAAGCTTAGTGCAACTATGAATGAACTGTACCCATATGCGACACTAGTACCAAGCGCTACTAGAGTGTGCATGTTCGGGCTACCGTGCTTCAACGCCTTTATTCCAGACGAATAAAACATCCATCCTGTCCAGAATTGTATCGGAGTTGCTATAGCCCATATAGAGAGTTTATAAGCTGGGATTGTCTTTAAATATGTGACCCAGGGGAATAGCTCAAATGATACTGTGAATATTAGGAACGAGCCGATTATTGAGAAGATTAATCGGGATTGAAGATGTTTTGTATGGTCGGTGCGGTCCGGATAATTTTCTCTAAGGTCTAAGTTGGTGGTATTCGCTTTATATCCGGATTGTGCTACTGAATTCTGCAGATCGTCTATGTTAAGCAATCCTGGCACGAATTCGACTGAGGCATTTCCTGTGGCTAAATTGACGCTAGAGTGAGTAATTCCCGATACGGTGTTCAAAGCGGCTTCAACGTGGCTCACACAGGCCGAGCAAGTCATGCCTTCTACGCGTATCATTCTATTCTCTGTTCCGACTTGATAGCCAGCATTAGAAACGGTCTCTTGAATTAGAGATGTTGATATGTCTGTATCCATCCGAATTAAGGCTCTGTTAGTCGCCAGGTTAACTGAAGACTCGACTATCCCATCGATACTGGACAAAGCAGCCTCGACGTGGGAAACACATGCTGCACATGTCATGCCGTTTATTGGGATACTGACTTGCTTATTTGATTGATTTTCCATATTTGCTTCGCTCTTAACGTCATTGTAATACGGTAATTGCTTTGTGTGCTATTGATCCAGTGTCCGAACTCCTTGACATATCAGAGGGTTAGTATCAGGATTACACCTACCTAGATTGTGAGGCGCCCTGCATGTCTAAGTTTAACTTACAGCCTAACTCCATGGTGTTTGCTGGTAAAAACGTGCACTATGCTTGGTTTATAGTTCTTGCAGCTGCTGTGATGAGATTAGCCACTTCGGGAGTTAGGACTTCTTCTAGTATCTTACTCCCTGTAATAGTGGACTTCTTCCATTGGAGCTATGGGGCCGTTGGGATAGGGTTTTCACTACAATGGATTGTCTCGGGTTTATTTGGACCTACCGCAGGTTGGCTAGGAGACCGGTACGGTGCTCGATGGACAATGGCTATTGGTGGGGTGCTATTCCTGATTGGAATGGCTGCAACTGGGATGATCGGATATATGGGTTCTCACTTGTGGCAGTTTTATCTATTTTTTGGTGTTATCGTCAGTCTTTCAATGGCTATTTTTCAAGTTCCCTTGACTGTTTCAGTAACCTTGTGGTTTAGAAAGCGTCTCGGTGTAGGCATGGGAATCTTACAATCATCTCAAGGATTGGGTCCTCTGGTTTGGGGGCCGATAATGTTGCTCATACTGAATCAATTGGGTCTTTCATGGGCATTCATATTACCTGGAGTAGGTGGCGGGTTAATATTATTATCCTTGGTTTTTGTCTTTTATAATGAACCGGCGGACATTGGGCTACGGCCTTTCGGAGCAGATGAGAGCGAACCGATTCAAAAATCTCAAAAAGGTGAAGCAGCCAAGGTTCGGACAAAAACCTTCCTTCATAGAGCATGGAGGACACCAGCTTTTTGGAACCTTATAGGAATTCACTATTGGGGTTGTGCCGGGCATGCCATTATCCTAGTTTATTTAGTCGCAATGGCTGTAGATAGAGGCCTAAGTCTCGGAGCGGCAGGCGGAGCATTTGTGACTTTGTCTGTCACAAGTACGATTACTCGTTTCGGGGTTCCAATAGCAGCCGACAGCATAGGAAGCAAATGGGTGATGGCTACCTGTTTCTTCTTACAAGTTCTTCCTATCTTTATATTGTTTTTCGCTACTGAAGTATGGATGTTTTATGCCTTTGCTGTCCTTTTCGGGATTGGATTCGGAGGGGAGATGAGTGCATTCCCTATAATAAATCGCCAATATTATGGTAGAGCGCCGGTTGGGACTACTTACGGATGGCAAATGATGGGTGCTGGGCTGGGAATGGCTACTGGGGCAGTTTTGGGCGGTATTCTTAGAGACGTTACGGGAACGTTCACAGCTACAATGGTTTTGTCATTAGTTCTTAGTGCCATTGGTGTACTTTCAATAATCCTTTTACCTACCACCCACAAAGAGCAAGTTCCTGACTGGGAAGATTTTCTACCAGACAATGCGGGAGCTGGAGAATCTCAGACATCTCCAGCACAAGGTGATTAGTCAGCACTCACATAAATAAAACGGCATGTGTATGGATTTAGGAGGCTAATAGTGTTGGATTTTATTATCCGTAATGGGCAAGTTGTCACACCATGGGGAGTTGGTGATTGGGATATAGCTGTTCAAGGAGAGAAAATAGCGGCTGTAGCTGCTAATGGAACTATGTCCGATGAAACGGCTAGGATAATCGACGCGACGGGCAAAGTTGTTGTGCCAGGAGGGATAGAGCCTCATGCACACATAGCCGCTCCGATTATGGGTCCAGGTAATTTAACTACGGCTCCTCCGCCCGAAGTCAGTAGAGCTGCCTTATTTGGTGGGACGACTACCTTAATGGATTTTGCAATTCAATACCCTGGAATAGACATACCGGCAGCGATATCTGAAAGGACGGATGTATGGAAGGGGAAATCCTATGCAGATTATGCTCATCACCTAATGTTGCTAGGAGATATTCCGGATCCAATACTAGAATCATTGCATGAACATATAGAGGACGGATTTGCCTCTGTAAAAATATTTACAACAAACATCAGGCCACCAGAAATGTCAGGAGAACCAAGAATGGTCCGGATGGGACATTTGCATGATCTGATGGAGCAAATACAGAGAAATAACGCGATGCTGCTAGTTCATTCCGAAGACGACGATATGGTACAACACATGTATCAGAAATTGGCACGAGAGGAAAGGAATGAATGGTGGAATATGCACCTTGTTCACAGTAATGAGTCCGAAGATGTGTCATTTAGAAGGGTAATACGAGTGTCTGAATGGACGGGGTCCCCGGTTTATTTTGTTCATGTCAGTGCTAGACAGGGAATTAATGCTATTGGTGAGGCAAGGTCTAACGGTCAAGCTATTTATGGCGAAACTTTACATAATTACTGTTGTTTTAATGCGGAGAATTATAAAGAAGAGAATGGTATGAAATACCACACATATCCCTCACTTAAATCTCCTGAAGATCAAGAGTCTTTGTGGAAAGGTATTGTTCAGAGCGGTCTCCATACAATGGCAACCGACGAGTATTGCACAGATTGGAATCTTAAAATACAAGGCAAGACAGTCAGGGACGTAACCGGTGGACACAATGGGGCTGAAACCCGTGTGGGTGTGACATATAGTGAGGGAGTTTCACGGAGAGGCATGTCGCTGCAGCGATTTGTTGATATTACCTCGACGAACGCGGCGAAGATTATGGGTTTGTATCCACGAAAAGGAGTAATCGCTCCTGGCAGTGATGCGGATATTGTCTTCATAGACCCGAGTATACAAAGACCATTGACAATGAATGATTTTCATATATCTGATTACAGTATTTGGGAAGGCTTTCAAGCTGCAGGTTGGCCTGTGATGACGATGTTGAGAGGCCAAATAGCTGTCGAGAATGGTGAACTTAAAACTGATATAGGAACAGGGAAGTTCATACCTAGAAAAGTCCAGCCTGACGTAGTAAACAGACCTTCATGCTAATTGCAAAATAGATTGGTCTCGTCGGATTGGTTGGCCCGCGTCAATCCGCATATGTGCTTGTCTGTGTGGCTCAGTGGTTATGGAAGCTAATCTTTATGTATGTATCAATGGTTAGTAAAAATGATTGTTGCATATGGGTTGTGAGCGAGGGGACTTGATCGCTACTGCGGAAATGGTAAATACAAACTAATGAATAATCCGACAAAACAAAAATCATCTACCACTAAACCTCGCGTATTTTATGGTTGGTGGATAGTTTTAGCCAGTCTCGTAGCTGATGCTATGAAACACGGAACTTTCAACAGAGGATTTACTGTTTATGTTGTTCCAATCCAGGCAGAGCTTGGAATAAGTACTGCTGCAATAGGATTTGCTGATAGTCTTGGCCGATTAGCAGGTGGTATTCAAGGCCCTTTGGTTGGGTATTTGACTGATCGATTCGGTCCGAGAGTCATGTTGATTTTTGGTGGAGTGATGTCTGGGGTCGGTTTTATGCTCCTAGCTTTCACTCAGAGTTACCTTTCTTTTGTTCTGATATTCCTTGGAATGCTATCAGTGGGATTTCGATCCGGGTACAACAACGCTTCAGCGGCAGCAGTTAACAATTGGTTTAGGCGCCGTAGGGGTTTTGCGATGTCCGTAGTTTCTATTGGAAACGGGCTTGGAGGACTTGTTGCACCTCTTACGGCTTGGCTAGTTGTTGCAGTTGGATGGCGTCCCGCGGTATTCATTTCGGGTGTTGCGATAATAGTAATTGTGCTTCCGTTGAGTATTGTCATAAAACGGACTCCTGAAAATATAGGCTTATTGCCAGATGGGGATATGCCGATTGACTCATCTGACCAGCCTGCCGACAGAGACGTAGAGCAGCAAGTTGTAACTTCAGGAGTCGTAGATGATGTTGAATTAGATTTTACCGCTAAAGAAGCTATGAAAACTCCATCGTATTGGTTGTTAGTTGCCGCTACTGGATTACGGAACACGGTCCATTCTGGGGCTACCTTTATGCTTGCGCCAGTAGTGATCTGGTTTTTGCAGGGATCTGTTAATAACGATGATTCTGCAGCTATTCGAATGTCGGCACTGTTCGTCGGTTTGGTTGCGGTATGTATAGTTTGTTTTGGCCCTGTGGTCGGCGTATGGGGCGACAGATGGTCTAGAAAGCACTATATAAATAAAAAGAAAGTTAGCTCTGTCTGTATGATTGTAGGCGCAGCTTCGTTTTTGTTTTTATTAGATCAGAGTGGGAATCTTTGGCAACTGACTATTTTCGCGATCATGTTAGGATTTGCGGAAAGCGCCAACTCACTGAACTGGGCACTAATGGGTGATTTATACGGTCGTTCCGCATATGCGACTCTTCGGGGATGGCAGCACTTACCAGATCAGTTATTGTCCATGTGGACTTCGGCCTGGATGGGGCTAATCTACGATTTTACAGGCAGTTATTATTGGGCATTGGTACCGCTGGTGATCTGCTATCTTCTCTCGGCTGTAGGTTATTGGATTATTCCTGTCCCTAAACTTCCTGAGCGGCTAAGAAACCGTATCTCGGAAAATGCATCTTGAACGAGAGTGTTTAGCTCATAATCGAGGTTGATACACTAATAGAGTGGACTATAGTCCGAATTTTTCGGCCGCTTGCTTGAAACCATCTAGTGACCCTGCAATTACGGAATCTTCTACACAATAGGATATTCGGAAATAGCCAGGGGTCCCGAAACCTGTTCCTGGAACTGCTAGTACGTTCCATTCCTGAAGTGAGTCGACGAACTCAACGTCATCTTCTATGGGAGATTTTGGAAACAGGTAAAAAGCTCCTTGGGGTTTTACCACCGAGTACCCGAAATCTTCGAGGCTGGAATATAACAAGTCACGCTTACGCTGGTAATCTGTTGCATCAACACTAACTCCTTGCAGGTTTCGGACTACGTGTTGCATTAGCGCGGGAGCGTTTACAAATCCTAAAGTCCGATTGCAAAAAGTGAACCCGTTGGCTAAAACTTCCCGATCTTCACACGAGGAGTTCACCGCTATGTATCCAATCCTTTCACCTGGCAGCGCCAAATCTTTGGCATGTGACGTCACAACTATGGAATTTGAGTAGTAGGGAAATACATGAGTGTACTCATTTTTTTCGAATAGGATTCTTCGGTACGGTTCATCGCTGATCAGATAGATGTCTCTATTGTGTTTAGATTGGTATTTTTCTAAGAGAGTTGCTAGAGACTTTATTTTCTCTTGAGGATAAACCACCCCTGTTGGGTTATTTGGTGAATTAATTATTATTGCCCGAGTTCTTGGTGTAATAGCTGATTCAATTTTATCGAGGTCGGGTTGGAAATTATCGTCGGTCGGTACAACAACGGCAACCCCTGCATGGTTGTCAATGTAATATCCGTATTCGACGAAATAAGGCGACAAAATTATGACTTCCTCAGTAGGATTTAATATAGTTTTCAGCACTACATTGATCGCAGCCGCCGCACCGCACGTCATGACTATGTCATTGGGTGAAATATCGACCCTCGTTTCTGTTGTTAGTGTGTTTGCAATGGCTTCACGAGTTTCGAAATAACCGTTGTTGGGCATATATCTATGCATACCTTTCAACGGATTTTGAATCAAATTTCTTAGTTCGTTTTTGAACAATTCTGGCGGTTCTATTACAGGGTTCCCTAAAGATAGATCAAATACGTTTTCTTCCCCGTATTGCTGTTTTAAAGCTATGCCGGACTCAAACATTTTGCGGATCCAGCCACCTTGCTCCATATGAGAGGAAATTTTGTTGGAAACAGGCATAATTACTCCGGTAAATAATTAGTGCTAACGTAATAATCTAGGCACAGTAATATTAAATTGGTAAGAGATGAAGTGTCAAAACACCCCGAAAGCAACTTAGAGATTTTCCAAATGCAGTCCCATGACGCGGCTAAAATTTGTAATAAAGCTCTGTTCTACAAGGGATTTTTCGACTTGTCCTTGAATAAGAGTGTCCATTGATGTTACTTGTCTGCCTACAATGCCACATGGGATTATATTATTAAAATAAGATAAGTCAGTTGATACGTTTAAAGATAGTCCGTGGGTTGATACTCCCTTACTTATCCTTACACCAATGGCTGCAATTTTTGCATGATCAACCCATACCCCAGTTAATCCGCTGATTGTAGTAGCTTCGATACGGAAGTCCGACAATGTAGAAATAATAATCTCTTCTAGTGCTCTAACGTATTTTAGAGGTCCTCCCCACGCCCGAAGATTTATAATAGGGTATGCAATGAACTGTCCGGGGCCGTGATAGGTAATCAATCCCCCTCGATCCGTTTCTACCACCGGTATTTGTAGATCGTCAAATTGTTGTTGGCTTAGTAAAAGGTCACTATCCGAGCTCAGCCGACCTTTGGTATACACATGATTGTGCTCTACTAGTATCAGGGTGTTTGGAATTTTTCCTGTTCTGACGTCATGTGCAGTTGCTACCTGAATGTCCCAAGCTTCCCTATAATCGAGTCGTCCCATGCTGATGACTTGGAAGATGGGATTATCGGTCATATTCGGTTAATAGACTGGAGTATCAAGGTTTATTGACTCGATGCGACGTTTTATGGACTGCAGGAATGAGCTTGACTCGGCTCCGTCGTTGATCCTATGGTCGAATGACATGCATAGGTTCATTATGGAACGTATAGCAATGGCATCTCCTACCACGACCGGTTTTTTCTGGATAGCTTCGGTGGTCAGTATTGCTGCTTGTGGATAGTTAATTATTGGTTGTGAGCTGATTGAGCCGAGCACCCCGGTATTGTTAACAGTAAATGTTCCGTCCTGGACATCTTCCACGTTGAGTTTCCTGTTCTTGACTTTAAATGTCAGATCGCTTAGTGCGTGTGCTAATCCTACTATACTGAGCTTGTCGGCATCTTTTATGACCGGCACGATCAATCCTTCAGGGCCTGCCATTGCTACGCCAATATTAAGGCGGTGCTTTAAAATTATGGTATCGCCGTCCCATGTTGCGTTTAAAGTAGGATTTTCACGTAGGGATTCGACAACCATTTTTATTATGAAGGGCAGGTAGGTAAGTTCTACTGCTTCTTTTTCTATAAAGTTTTGGCGGTGGGCTGATCTGACGCCTACAAGGCTCGACACATCAGTTTCTATAGTACTCCATGCATGAGGAATCTGACTGACGCTTCTTACCATAGCTTCGGCTATCATTTTTCTGATCGGAGTTATTTTCAGGATAGTGTCTTCATTATTTACCAAATTAGATGGGTTAACGGCACTAGTAGCTCCCGGTACAGATATGCTAGCCATAACGTCATCACGAGTAATGCGCCCGCCTACACCGGTTCCTTGGATCGTGTTTACATCGATATTGTTCTCTTGAGCTAATCGACGCACTGCAGGGGATAGTCTTTGGGTGTTACTCGACTGTCTTTGGTTTCGTGTTACAGGAGAATCGGTCGTTGCAGGTGCTGGTGTAGGTGTATCGGATATAGTGGGCTCGCCGTCCGGACCCCCTCCAGTCGGCCCCACTGGGGCGACGTTTTTAACCAGATATCCAGTCGTACCGACCGATGGCGCTGCAGATTCTGGTTCTGGCGACAGTTTCGTTTCAGAGGGTGACGGAGACTCATCTGTCTCAAATTCCGCTATCGGGGCGCCCATAGGGATTGTTTGCCCCTCTTCTGCTATTATTCGTGAAAGTACTCCAGAAACAGGGGAAGGCATTTCCATTGTTACTTTATCTGTCACAATTTCAACAAGCGGGTCGTATCGTTCGATCTGATCACCAGGCTTTTTAAGCCATTTTCCAATCGTACCCTCGACTACGGACTCTCCTACATGCGGGAGCTCAATTATTAGGGCCATGGATTATCACCTATGTTTAATTTAGTATTGGGCAAGTTCTCGTAACGCGGATGCCACTTTATCAGTGTTTGGAAGGTACGCTTCTTCTAAGCTTTGTGCAAATGGCATTGTAGGGATATCTGGCCCGCATAATCTGCTAATGGGTCCATCGAGATATTCAAAGGCTTGATCTGCGACTATAGCTGCTATCTCCGCGCCTACTCCGCCAGTTAAATTATCCTCATGCACTATTAGAATTTTCCCGGTTTTTTTTACAGAATTTATTATTGTCTCTGTATCTAAAGGCCTTAAGGTTCTCAGGTCAACGACTTCAACGTCTACATCTTCTTGAGAGAGTAATTCAGCAGCTTCAAGGCAGTGATGTAGCATTAATCCATAACTAACGACAGTTATATTACTTCCTTGACGTTTAACATCTGATGGGCCGATAGGAATGGTATATTCTTCTTCAGGTACTTCCCCTCTAACTAATCGGTAGCTCTTTTTGTGCTCCAGAAATATTATTAGATTATCATCTCGTATAGCGGATTTAAGTAATCCTTTGGCATCGTATGGCGTTCCTGGACTTACTACTTTTAATCCGGGTACGTGAAAAAAGAACGACTCAACATTTTGCGAATGGTATAACCCGCCTCGAATTCCTCCGCCGTAGGGGATTCTAACTACCATAGGCACTGTCAGTTGTCCATTACTACCGTACCGAGCCCGTGCTGCTTCACCTACCAGTTGGTTTATACTAGGCCATACGAAATCAGAAAATTGAACTTCTGGTATAGGACGCATGCCTTTAAAGGCTGCCCCTAGGGCTATCCCCATTATAGATGCTTCGGCTAATGGCGTATCTATTACTCTAGATTCTCCGAATTCATCAAGGAATCCTTGTGTAGATAAGAATACTCCGCCGCGTTTTCCTACATCTTCCCCCAGTACGAATACACTACTGTCTCGACGCATTTCCTCTTGCATAGCGGATCGAACTGCCTCTATTACCGATATAACTGCCATAATAATTTACTCTCTACCCTGAAAGGCGTTATTACCTTAATCTTTGAATAAATGATCGAACATTGTTGAAGGATCGGGAAGAGGTGCTTCTTCACCTTCGTCCGTAGCTTGGTTGATAGCCGCCGTTGCTTCTTTGGAAATTTCATCAATTTGTTCCTGATTAAGGAATCCTTGTTCAGTCATGTATTGCCCCATTGTGATAACGGGATCTCGTTGTCTTATGTTGTCGACTTCTTCAGCTGGCCGGTACCGTTTATCGTCGTCATCCGTTGTGTGAGGCATGAAACGTTCAAGTTTCATCTCTAGTAGTACTGGGCCTTGGCTACGTGCATGAGATATAGCCTCTCTGGTTGCTTCATAGACTTGAATGATGTCCATTCCATCTACTACAACTCCGGCCAGACCGTACCCTTCAGCCCGGTTCGCTATATCAGTGATGGCCATTTGCGATTTTTGCGGTACAGAGATCGCATAATGATTGTTTTCACACAAGAAAATTACCGGTAGTTTGTGGACTCCAGCAAAGTTCATCGCCTCATGTGTTTCCCCTTGACTGGAGGCCCCGTCACCGAAATAAACTATTGAAACGGTATCATCTCCCTGCATTCTCGAAGCCAACGCGTAGCCCACGGCTTGTGTAAGCCCTGCTGCGACTACGTTGGATAACTGAATTATTTTATGATCTAAATCAGCCCCTTGAAGTGGAAATTGCCGCCCATTACTGTACGGATCACCTTCTTTGCCCATGAATGATTTCATTACCTGGCTTGGTGTTAATCCTGCGGCCATTTTGACAGCAAGGTCTCTGTAGTAGGTGAACAGGAAGCAATCACCATCTTTCTCGGCAGCCAGCAAACTGCCTAACTGTGTTGCTTCATGGCCTTGAGACGAAGCGGCGATTGGTACTTTGCCTTGACGATTCATCATCCATATACGTTCATCTATGGTTCTAACCAATACCATTCTTTTGTAGTAATCGATTAGATCGTCAGCAGTAATTCCTCGGGGTAGGCCAGTATCTGATGTTTTGCTGGAACGGGAACTTCTTGCTGAGCGGTTTTTGGGCCCAGATCTGGGTTGCGTCATCGCTTCCTCAATGGATATTGATTGAAAGCTATGTATGTGCGCCTGTACGGTAGCTCTCGTATTGTGCGCAATTATATACGCTTCTTTATCTCAGTCGCAAACTAGAAATAAGCGTGGTTGCAAGTTGGAATAGTAAAGGAGGGGAAAAATGCGCCTTATGGCGCTTGACACCAAAATTCCATTGTGATAATTTTCACGTGGAGTTCAGGTAGACCCAATAATCTCGAGCGATTTAGGTGGCAGTGACGACGAAATGCCTCTAGTAGACCCCCACGCTTTAACTAGTGCTGACTGGATAAATATTCACAATTGGTTAACACTTCTCTGGATTTTCCTTCCCCTAATGATAGTGTTCGCTTTTTCTATGATGATTGCTCATGGTTTTATACCATCTGGTGTGGCTACGGGTGACTATCCAGAAGGTCTGAGTAAGCTCAGATTGCCCATAACCATTATTGGGTTATTGGCGCTTGCTCTTGCCATCGTGTTCTTTATACTGGCTTTGTCAGCTACATGGAGCACAATAGGGTTTTTCTGGGATCGGCATTTTGTATAACGGTGTATTAGGAAACGATATTTAGATGAAACTGGGCGTGAACATATTACCGCTGGCACTAGTTGGGCTAGTAGTTACTATTATTGTTGCTTTTCTGATTTATGTATTGGCTACAGCGTGGTTTTCAAATGCTCCTTTCGGCCTGTCAGACGCACCTCCACAGCCGATACCGTTCCCTCATACGGTTCACGCTGGTTCAATCGAGCAGGGCGGAGCAGGTATACAATGCGAGTTTTGTCACCGCAACGTAACTAAGGGAGCTTCGGCGACCGTACCAGCTGTAGAAAATTGTCTTTTCTGTCATAAGCAAATTAATGCAGAGAACGATACTGGTGAGACAACAGCTAACGTTGCTCAGATTCAACGTGTTGTAGATAAATATCACGACAACAATCCGATTAACTGGGAGAGGGTTCATAGACTCCCAGATCACGCTAGATTTGTTCATGAAGCGCATATAAGGTTTCTTACACAAGGTGAATCGAGGATAGTTACTTTGCCAATGGGTGATGAAAAGCCCCAGCAGTTGCCGTTATCTATTGGGGAAGCGTGTTCGGTTTGTCATGGAAATGTAGCAGAAATGACTGAGGTGCAACCTCAGGAAGGCCAATCTTTGAAGATGGGTACATGTTTGGATTGTCATAGGCAGACTAATGCTTCGACCGACTGTACTATCTGTCATAAGTGATAGAGGATAAGGCATAGCAGTATGAAGTTAACACGACGAAATTTTCTAGCATGGGCAGGGTTATCAGCTGTAGGTGCTGTGGCTTGCGATGTTTTTGGAGAGGATAGGCGTGAGTTAAAGGTTCAGAGCCCTGTTATGCAGCCGGAAGATTTAGTAAAGGGTACAGACAACTGGTATGCTACATTGTGTCGGCAGTGCCCGACCAACGAGGGAATAGTCGTTCGTGTAATGGAAGGCAGGGCGAAAAAAGTTCAAGGGAATCCTGATTACCCTGTCAATCTCGGCAAACAAGCTGCAAGGTGCGACGCCGGTCTTCAATCACTTTACCACCCAGATAGAATAGCTGGCCCAATGAAAAGGGTGGGACCGAAGGGCACAGGGGAGTTCGCACCTATTACGTGGGACCAAGGGCTTAATGATCTGAAAGCCGCGTTGGCTTCTCATGGAGATGGGTTGCTGCTTATTACTGAACCGGTTAGAGCTCACTCTGCCATGATAGCCGATAAGTTTGCAAAAGCATTCAATGGGACTCATTTAGGGTTCGAAGCATTTGACCAAGGCGTATATAGAACTGCAGTGAAAAGTGTATTTGGACAAGATACACTCCCAGATTTTGATATTGGCAGTGCCAATTATCTCTTGTCGTTCGGAGCTGATTTCCTGTCAACGTGGGTGTCTCCCACTAGGTGGTCAATCGGATACGGAGCCTTCCGTGATTCTAGTAATGGCGGGCACAGGGGCACGCATGTTCATATTGATCCTAGATTCTCGATGACAGCGTCTAATGCTGACAAGTGGCTTCCGGTTACTCCGGGAGTTGAAGGTCATTTAGCTCTAAGTATTGCTCATGTCATCATTGCTGAAGGTTTGCAGGCCGACGGTGTCGATATAGACCAATTGACGTCAGGAAGAGGTGCTGGGGCGCTGAGTGACTATAGTCCGGAAAGAGTAGGCCCAATGCTGAATCTACATGAAGATATTCTTCATGGGCATAGCGGAGCTGACTTGATAAAGGAGCTAGCTAGGGAGTTTGCGAGCCATACTCCTGCGTTAGCTATTGGTGGGGATAGTTCTTCAGCTTACAGTAATGGTTTGTTTAACGCGGAGGCTATTTACGCTCTCAATTATTTGGTGGGAAGTGTAGGGCGCCAAGTTGCGTTCAGTCCTGAAAGTCCATTGTCAGATCTTCCTTCTTCGGCAAATGTGGGAGGGTTAGGCGACTGGGCAGAACATATAAGTGATATAAAAAATGGAAAGACTGCCCTTGTGATGGTGCATAACGCTGATCCAGTCTACGGATTGCCAGAATCGTCTGGTATGGGTGAGGCGCTTTCCAGTGATAGCGTTTTTGTAGTTAGTTTCTCTTCGTTTATTGATGATACGGCAGTAATGGCTGACTTGATTCTCCCCGATCGTAACTACTTAGAAGATTGGGGCAGCGATATTCCTGAGCCTGGGCCGGGGCATCAGGTCATAGGTATACAACAACCGGTGGTCAACCCGCTGAGCGAGCTAGATCCGCGTAGTTTTGGTGATGTTTTGCTTGCCATAGGACAGGAATTAGGAAAAGAATCTGATTTGCCGTGGACTAGCGTAAAGCAAGCTCTGCGGGAGACTTCAGATTCTTTGTATGATATGAATAAAGGGTCGGTCTCAGGTTCTACGAAAGACATATACTGGAACTCGATGCTGCGTAATGGCGGTTGGTGGGATGCATCGTCTGATCCAGTCACTGTTCAGGCCCCTTCAGGAATACTAAATGATATAGCTTCTAGGGGTTCCGAGGCGAAATTCTCTGGAGATGGATTTTATCTAATTCCATTCCTCCACAATACACTATTGGATGGAAGAAATGCCCATCTGCCTTGGGCTCAATCTGCACCTGACCCAGTTACATCAGTTGCTTGGCAGACATGGGTAGAAATTAACGAAAAGCAAATGGAAGGTTTGGGAATACGGGAGGGAGATGTAGTCTCGTTAACGTCGAATGCAGGCCGTATCACAGCTCCGGCCTATCCAAACCCGGGGATGCCGCCAGATATTGTAGGTGTTCCGTTGGGCCAAGGGCATAAACATGGCCCGGATTACGCCACAGTTGGTGACGCTAAAGATAGTGCTAATGTCATAGACATTCTGTCGGCTGTTCGTGTTGATGGTACGCGATCATTGGCTTGGGCTTCAAACAGAGTGCAGGTTCAACCCACTGGGGATAGCGTGCGGGTTACCAAGCTCGAAGGCGAATACGAAAGCAGAGAAATCGGCAATATAATCGACAATAATCCAGGTGAGGAAATAATTAAGACGACTACCCCTGGGGAAGAGCATCACTAAGAAAATACTAGTTCTGGTTAAAATATTGAACGCTCAGAGGAAACATGGTAAGCAACAGAATAGATCATAAGTGGGGAATGGTAGTAGACATTGATAAATGTACTGGATGTCAGGCTTGTGTAATAGCGTGTCAGGCTGAGAATAACATTCCGCTTAACACTAAAGATACATTCTTGCAGAAGCGTGTGAATGAATGGATTCGTATTGAGAGATATTGGGAAGGCGAGTACCCGAACGTAAAAGCCCGTTACATCCCGGTGTTATGTCAGCATTGTGATAATGCGCCGTGTGAACCTGTCTGCCCTATGTACGCTACTTACCATAATGATCAAGGGCTCAATGTCCAGGTATATAACCGATGTGTTGGAACCAGGTACTGCATCAATAACTGCCCATATCAGGTTCGCTTCTTTAACTATTGGCATCCTGGATGGCCCGAAAGATTGGAGAATCAGCTTAATCCTGATGTCACGGTAAGAAGCCGTGGAATCACCGAGAAGTGTACGTTTTGTGTACAGAGATTAAGGAGAGCAGAGCTCAAAGTTGAACGTCAATCTGGTAACAGGCTAAATGATGAAGCTCTGGAAAAAGGCAATTATGCTCCAGCTTGTGTCCATGCTTGTCCCACCAGTGCGTTGACCTTTGGGGATCAGCACGATGATGGAGCAAAGATTAGAAGCTATTTTGATGATGTAAATGCTCATAACATTCATCACGAACACGAGAGAGAGACTCGCGGTTATCGGTTAATGGAAGAAGTTAATACAAGGCCCAACGTTATATATCTCAAGAAGGTTGATCAATATCCTTTAGGTAAGGGCGACGGACATGTCTAGTCATTCAGAGAGTCATTATCCTCACGATATGTGGGTCTTTCCAGACGCGCAGTCGACAACTCAGGATGTCGCTGGTAAGACGGCTTCCACGCCAGGGATACTTAAGCTAGGTCTAGCTATCGCTGGAGTGTTGGCTATTCTTGGGGTAGTGGGATTTGTATTGAGGATGACCACTGATGGTTTCTCAGACTATGGTGCATGGGGTTATTATGCTGCCATCTTCTCGTACATATTTGTTATAACCAGCTCAGCTCCCCTAGTGGCTGTAGCCTTCAGGCTGACGAAGAGCCATTGGAGAAGACCAATATCTAGGATCTCTGAATTGTTTGCGTTGGTTGGCGTAGTAAATGTGATCCTGTATATACCCTTAATATACCTTTTGCCCCCAATTAACAATCCGAATTTCGTGCCAGGAATGCATGGCGAGCTCCAGATTCGAAAGACGATTTGGATGGAAGTTCCGTTTGGCGCTCCCCATTTATGGGATTTCTTAGGAATAATTTCTCTAGCTGTTCTGAGCCTTGTTATATTGTGGGTGTCTGTGGTTCCAGATCTCGCAGAAGCCCGTTCAAGTGCCAGTGGATGGCGTAATAAGCTATATGCTTTGTTAGCTGGACACTGGTATGGCACAAAGAAACAGTGGATACATCAAAAAATTAGTCTTGCACTGTTGGGTGCGTTGTATTTTATGATGGTAGTGTTCGTCCATTTCTTGATTGTTAGTGATTTTGCCATGAGTCTGATACCCGGTTGGAAAGACTCTATTTTGCCACCTCTCTATACTGTGACAGGGTTCCAGTCAGCGTTGAGTATTATTTTGATAATAGCCTTTACAATGCGGAAGTGGGGAGGGTACGAGAAATATTTTGGCACATCCGTTTTTTGGTCGGCTAGTAAAATACAAATAGGGTTAACGCTCCTTTGGACTTACCACCTTTTTGCTTTCTTCATAACTCTCTGGTATGGAAGAATGGAATTAGAGCAGAATATCCTTAGGTATCTTATGTTTGAGTCCTATTCATGGATTTTCTGGCTAAATGTTATATTCATTTTCTTGGTACCGTTCTGGATTTTAGTATGGAATCCAGTAAGGAAGACGGCTTGGGGTCCTGCTCTAGCAGGAATATCTATACTTATTGGCAACTTATTATTCCAGATCAGGATGTTCGTCGGAGCATTTAACGCTGGAGATATATATCATCTAGGCCTGTTTAAGGTGCCACCACCGGTATTTCCTGATTTATGGGACGTGTTCATTGTATTAGGCGGAATAGGCTTAGTAGCATTTATATATCTAATAGGAACCAGAATCCTACCGGCGTTGGCAGTATGGGAAGTCAAAGAAGGTGCTATGTACCAGAAGATGGATACTCTATACAGGGGAGAATATCTGGTTTTAGCCAAACCAGAATAAATATACTGGAAATATAAAACGATTACTTCTCTGTATGAATCATGAGAAGATACGAGGCATAGGAGCCAAAAATGCAGGAAGGTAGAGTCCTATCCGCCGAACAAGTTAATAGAGATCTGCTCCGATCTATATTGGAGACTCCTAAATGGTTTTGGCCAGTGGTTGGTGTACTTGGCCTGATAGTACTCATAGCCGCAATAATCATCGGCTATATGATTAATCGTGGACTTGGTATCACAGGCCTGAACCGCCCGATTTTCTGGGGATTTTTTATTACCAACTTCGTATTCTGGATTGGTATCAGTCATGCTGGAGTTATGTTGTCCGCTATTTTACGCTTAGCTAAGGCTGAGTGGAGAAGGCCAGCTACAAGAGCTGCGGAAGTTTTGACGATATTCTCTCTAATGACGGCTATGATCATGCCGATAATACATACAGGGAGGCCGTGGAGAATACTTTACTGGGCTTTCCCGTATGACTTTGCTCGCGGTATATGGCCGAATGTTCGGACTCCTCTGATTTGGGATCCGAGCGCGATTCTTACGTACCTGACCTCAAGCACTCTGTTTGTACTGATAGCTTTAATACCGGATTTTGCGGTATTAAGAGACCGTACTACTGGTATATCGCACCGCATATATGCTCTTTTGGCGATGGGATGGGAGGGTAATGCAAGGCAGTGGAAACTGCAGATCATAGCGGGTGTGTTATTGTCTGCTCTGATCCTGCCGGTATTCGTCTCCGTCCATAGCATCGTGTCATGGGACTTCGGTATGGCAGTGGCTGCTAAATCGTGGCATTCAACCGTGTTTGCGCCTTACTTTGTTGTAGGAGCGGTTCATTCTGGCGTGTCAGCTGTGGCGTTTGTGCTAATTTTATTGAGGTGGATGTATGGCTGGCAGGATTATATCCGGCATGAACATATAGATGGTTTAGGGCGATTACTAGTCGTAGTGGCGACGGGATGGTTTTATTTCTTTGTCATGGAAGTAATCTTCGGAATATATGGTCGTGAAGCTGATGAAATTGCTGTACGAAGTTTGCAGTTTATTCAAGAACCGTTCCAAGCATGGACGATTATATTTATTGTGACGACTTACTTTATTCCAGTAGCCTTGTGGTTAACACGTCGTGCTCGCAGAAACCTGTGGATAATGTCTGCGGCTTGTATATCTGTGAATATCGGTATGTGGCTTGAGAGGTATTTGATTATCGTCCCTGGTCTTGCTAACCGTACAGGTTTTACGTTTAGCTGGAATAGTTATGTGCCCTCCGTTTATGAGGCTATAATAGTGGGAGCAACGTTCGCATTTGTTTCGATGCTGTTATTATTGTTTAGTAGAGTGTTCCCTCTAGTACCACTGTATGACATAAAAGAGGGCGATATACTTAAGAATGAGTCCGTCAAGATAGGTCGACGGGTGGTTCCAGCGACATTTAGAGAAGATTAGTTTTAGGAAATTTAACGAGGTAATCGTATGGCTAAAAGTCCTATATTGGGTTTATTCAAAGATGCAAATGCGGCGGCTGATGCTGGAGATGCCCTTAAGTCGTCAGGTGTCTCAGAAAATGATATTGATTTTCTCACTGATGCGCCTTATCCAGAAGGGGCATTTGGAGAACGGGAAGAGAAGCATAGATTGTATTTGTTTCCATTCATAGGAGCGACTCTCGGATTGTCTGCTGCGATTTTGTTAACATCTATGACTCAATTGGCCTACCCGTTGGTTACCGGAGGTAAGCCAATATTGGCATTACCTGCGATGGCAGTAGTAAGTTATGAAGGGACTATGCTGGGGGCTATTTTATTCACTTGTTTGGGGGTAATTTTCGAGTCTAGGCTCCCAAAATTGAAAAGTGGATTGTATGACACTCGTATAACTGAGGGTTATATTGGTGTGCTAGCAAGCGTTGAAGATGGAGATCTAGATCAGACTAGAGGTATTCTCAACCAAGCAGGCGCAGATGATGTGAAGACCGAAGGATAACAATTAAGAAGATTGGATTGATATTGAGAAATTGGCAAAAATGATGAGAATAACCAGCCTGAAACGAATGAAAACAATTTTAATGGGTATATCTATAACCACCGTATTGCTTGCGGCTACGGGTTGTTCTCAAGGTTCATATCCAATAGATATTTTCTATGAAATGCACTATCAAGATTCCTATAAATCTCATGAACCACCTCGGTTAAGCGTTCCTGACTCAGCAGTGCCATGGTATGATGCGCCCAAGGCTACATCTTTCACTGATGACGCGAAGCACATGTATGACGTTAACTGTTCTATGTGTCATGGTGTATCTGGCCAAGGAGACGGACCTGTACTTGACAGTATGACGAGTAAATATGGATATCAGCCGGTAGTTACTCCTGATTTAACATCAGATCAGGCTAAATCTCTCGGAGTAGCTGGAGTTCAGGGTTTCATCGTAAACGGTCTTCAGGTGATGCCTAGTTTTGCTAAATTGATGACGGAAGAGGAAATGGCCTTAACTGCTAATTATGTTGTCAATTGTCTTCAAGTCCAACAACCTGAGGCCTGTAAGTAATCACACTAATAGTTTCCATAATTACCAAAGCTATGTCGCGTATATCCTGATTGTAGGACTGAGCATTGTACTGCAGATTTAATCGGATTGGATATTCTGTTGGTCTTTTTGATATGTGCTCAATGTATGCACGCTATATTCTTCTACTTATGGTCTTGCTTAGCGGTTTCATATTTGTACATCCTCTACAAGCACAGTCCCCAGAACAAGAATTTTCTACTATGGAATATGATGAAAAGGAGGCTTATGCCATAGATGGGATGATAATGTGTCCAGTGTGTCCGGCTGAAACTATAGATCAAGCTCAAGTTCCGCTGGCTCGCCAGATGAAACAAATAATTAGGCAGAAATTGTCAGATGGTCAGACGCGGGAAGAGATACTGGATTACTTTGTAGACAGGTATGGAGAACAGATATTGGCTGCACCTAAGAGAGAAGGTTTTCACCTCATAGCCTGGGTTGCCCCAATTTTTATCGTCTTTGGAGCATTATCCCTCGGAGTATTAGCACTAAAGTCCATGAAAAACGCTAAAGAAGATATACCGCTAGGAAGTACGGTTGTAGATGATCATGAAGATCGTCATAGATATCTAGGGATTGTAGACCAGATAGTCTCTCAAAATCAGCTCAGCAGCTCTAGTTCAGAGGATACGGTTAATTCGGAAGGGGAAGATGGCGATCGTGGGTGAATTAGGAGCGACTACGTTATGGATGGCGATCTGTTTAGCCACTTATTCGGGTGTGGGATCTATTGTAGGCAAGATATTTGGTATTTATTCACTTCTTGAGAGTACGAAAAAATCAGTTTATTTACTAGTGTTAGTTCTGGGTGTTTGTACTGCTAGCTTAGTGGGTCTGTTCATTAGCAGAGATTTTTCCATCGCATATGTTGCGGGGCATAGCAACCTTGCCATGGACCATATTTATACCTGGGTTGCATTTTACGCTGGTAATGAAGGGTCGCTGTTATATATTGCCTTTGTGTTATCTGTGATGGCTGCTTTAGCAGTTAGATTCGCTCCATCTAGGATACGACCTACATTGCCATTTTCAACAGCAATCATGATGGTAGTGTTAGTGTTTTTCTTGGTAGTGATGGCTCTGATGGCTAATCCATTCGCAAAATTACCTATAACCCCTCCAGACGGAGAAGGAATTAATCCTCTATTGACTCATTTTGGGATGTTTTTCCATCCACCTGCTTTGATGGCTGGGCTAATAGGGATAACGATACCTACAGCTTTTGCTCTTGGTGGAATATTAGGAAAGCAAACACGTGACGAATGGGTGGAGATAGGTAGGATTTGGGGACTAGTAATTTGGCTGTTATTGGCTAGTGGACTTCTATTAGGTTCTTGGTGGGCGTATACGATATTGGGCTGGGGCGGATTTTGGTTTTGGGATCCAGTAGAAAACGCTGCTTTTATGCCGTGGTTGGTATTAACCGCATTTATTCATTCTATAATGGTTCAGAGGCGGAGAGGGATGTTCCGCATGTGGAACATAGTAATCATTAACATAGCTTTTTCGCTTGCTTTATACGGAATGTTTATGAATAGAGGCGGTCCTGTGCCTTCTGTTCATTCCTTTGGTGCATCTTCGTTAGGATGGGTGTTCCTGCTGTTTTTGGCCTTTGGGACTGTGGTTCCCTTCGCAATATTCTTCTGGCGGTTTAATCTATTGAGAAGTGCCCGGGCCCTTGAATCTATGCTTTCCCGTGAGTCGGCGTTTTTGATGAATAACCTTCTGTTACTGGGGATAGCGTTCGTTACGTTGTGGGGGACGGTATACCCGTTGATTTCGAAATTAATAACCGCGCAGGAAATAACCATTGCACGGCCATTTTATGATCAAGTTAATGGTCCGATCATGTTAGCGCTAATCATGCTGATGGGAATTGGACCTCTGATACCATGGAGACAAGCTAGTGTCGCGACGTTGTTCAAATCGCTAATGTGGCCAATTATAGTTGCGTTTATAGTTGTCGTAATAATTAGTCTGATAGGTTTTACGAAACTGTATCCTTTAATCGGTTATGGTATAGCTGGCATGGTGACGACTGGGATTACAATAGAGTGGGTTAATGGGTGTAGGTCTAGGAGATTAGCCTTTCGCGAAAGCTATCCTCTAGCGTTCGCGAAATTGTTGATGGCTAATCGTCCTAGGTATGGTGGGTACATTGTTCATTTAGCTGTTGTAATGGTCCTATTGGGAGTTCTGGGAGCCTCGTTTTTTAATATTCAAAAAGATGTCGTATTGGCCCAAGGCGAGTCGGTCGATGTGTCGAATTATTCTGTTAAATACGTAGGAACTAACGTTGTATCACGTTCAGATAGGGTTTCATATCTAACAGATGTTGAGGTGTCACGTGACGGGCAATTTTTCAAGAATATGACGTCCCGTCGGGATTTTTATCCATCATTTAATATGGCTTCTACTCGGGCGGCTATACACAGTACTCCTATTGAAGACTTTTACATAGTACCTAGTGAGAATATGGCAGATGGATCGGTCGGCATACGCATTTTGGTAAACCCTATGATGTGGTGGATGTGGGTAGCCGGCCCTGTTTTCGTTTTAGGAACAGTAATAGCTTTGTGGCCGGATCGTAGAGGATCTATCAGTAAGCCTTTATAAAATATGAGGAGCAAACTTTTCTAGTACATTGCTACCGGGTTAGGCGTGATATTTATGTCAGTTTTTTTATGTGTATTACTAGGAGTATTTTGTGTAGGGGTCGTGGTATATCCATTCTTCAAAAACAGATATTTTCCAAATATGAGTTTTGCTCCAATGGGGTCTGTCGATTCTACTTCAGAGTTAGATAATGTACTTCGGTCAATTCGCACGTTGCAGTTGGAATTCGGTATGGGAAACATATCTGAGGAAGCTTTCAATAGAGAACTGGATCAATACCGAGATGACGCGGCTACTTGTATACAGCAGATGGAAATTGGACGATCTAATGAATTGGAAACTGAGGTTGAGCATGAAATAGCTATTGCCCGACTCCGGTTGCAAGATTCTGATGATAAGCCTGTGGGTGAAACGGAGTATTTTTAGAGGAACAATGCATTGTAATAGTGGTATAAAACGTACATTGACGTTCTTTGCCGTTGGTTTGTTATGTCTCGTGCTTATTGGGATTTTCACCGTGGCACGCGCATATGCACAGAGTCCGACAGCTATTACCGGGATAGTTGTTAATGGTACGAATGATTATGTTGTTGATGCTGGTCTTCCTGTAGTCCTGTATTCCTTCAATAACATGGGCCAAGACGTTACCACGTATGATTCTCTCACTGATGAGGTAGGTAGATTCGTATTTGATGATGTGTCCCTTGATAATGGGGTGGGGTATGCGCTAGGTGTCGATTATGGCGGGATGAGTTATAGTGTGTTGTTGGCTGAAGAAGATTTATTCGAACCTATTTCAATTACTATATATGAACCGACTCAGGATTTATCTGTTATTTCTGTAAGCACCCATACCTTGATTATCGCAGATATAAATGAAAAAGATCAGATGATCGAGGCGGTTGAATTTGTTAGCTTATCCAACACCAGTGATTTTAGTCTGATTCCAGACCTTGATACGGTGAGTCAGGGCCTCTTCAGTTTTATGAGATTTTCTTTGCCTGAAGGGGCTGCGGATTTGGACTTGCAATCGGATTTGGTAGGCGGGCAAATTATACCTATGGGTACAGGGTTTGCTTTGACGTCCCCAATCGCACCGGGATCACATTCAGTCACGTATAGTTATAGATTTCCTTACAGAGGGGATACAGCTACATTTAAGCAAAACCTGATGCAAGGTGCGGAGCTGTACCAGGTTTTGATTCCGAAGCATGAAAACTCACCCAAAGTAATAGGACCAATGGAAGAGTCGGAAATTAATATTGAGGGTATTGATTATACTATTTGGGAAGCACGCTCTCGCAGTCCAAAACAAGGTTTGTCCGTGGAGGTAGTTGATTTACCACAAATGGGGATAGCATCCAGTCTCTGGAATAGATTGTTACAACCTAAATTTTGGTACCGGGCCATGCCCGTTTGCGTCGGTATTGTATTGCTATTTGTTTTACTTTACTCAATCTATATTGGAATTAGAAGTAAGATAATGGGAAATAGCATCGGCTCTGGAGACACTAGGGATCAAATCATAGAAAAAATAGCCCTACTTGACGAAAATGCTATGACAGGTCAATTGAGCAAGCGTGAGTATGATCGCGAACGGCTTATATTGAAGAACAGACTTCTATTAATGATGGATAGTGGGGAGTTTAAGTGACGGTTCGGATATGGTTAATGATCGGTGTAGGCGTGCCGGTAATTGGTATATTGGGCTTATTAGTTTGGGCTTCCTTGCCAGGATATAGTCAGCCAACCGGCTTAAATCGAGACTTTAAAGCTGTTGCTGTCGAATCACGTGCCGCTAGTGCTTTCACTCTAACTACTATGGACGGTCGAAATATAAGCTTAGCTGATTTCAAAGGAAAAATTGTATTGATTGATTTTTGGGCTTCTTGGTGCGAACCGTGCAGGTATGAAGCTCAGTTATTGAATGATGGTTATAACGCATATTCTAATAACAATGTGGAATTTATAGGAATAAACATTTGGGATAATGAGTTGTCTGCGGAAAACTTCGTGGAGGAATTTTCTGTGCCCTACGCAAATGGAATTGATGTTAGTGGCAACATAGCGATTAACTATGGGGTTGCTGGTGTGCCTGAGAAATATTTTATTGATCAATATGGCTACATTCAGAAAAAGTTTCGAGGCCCTATTAGCGAAGATATATTAAGTTCCACTATTGATGAGATGCTATCTGAGGGATCGTACTGATAGAGCAGAGGATATGTGACATGTCTAGCCAGGCTGGAGTAATAGTAGCAATGGACTGGGGAGGTAGCTGGGCGAGGACGTCGGTAGTCAATCACGCTGGAGAACTTATGTGGACTACGCGAGTTCCTACTCCCCAAGGAACCGGGTCTGAGAATATGCTAAGGGTAGGAGAAGAGGCACTATTACAGGCGATCAGCTGGTGCCAATCAACACCCATTCTAGGCATAGGAATAGCAGTTGCAGGGCCTATAGATGTGGAATCAGGTATATTTTACACTCCTCCAAATTTACTAGAGCTGAATGGTATTTCTCTTATCGAAGCCTGGCAGGATAGATTGATTTACCCGATACATATTGGGAATGATGCGACCTTGGCAGCCCTCGCTGAATATCATCTTGGAGCCGGATTGTGTCAGAGAAAGGTTGGGAGAGATGTCAAAACACTGCTCTATCTTACTATAAGTACAGGTGTTGGCGGCGGAGTGATCGACCGGGGTAATATTTTATTAGGTGCGCACGGTATGGCCGCTGAAATAGGTCATATTAAGATTGATACCAGTTCTTCGGCCGATCTGTGCAATTGCGGAGGCAGGGGATGCCTCGAGGCTCTTGTCTCGGGTACAGCGATTGCCAGAAAAACCGTTAATGCTCTATCGAATCGCTCTGAGACGACGATACTAAAGGATATCGATATTACAAGACTCAGCTCTCAAGATGTTTTTACGGCTTATAGTGCGGGTGATAGTCTTAGTGAAAGGATAATCAACGAAGTTATTTCTGATTTAGCTCGCGGAATATCAGATTTGATTCATAGCTTCAACCCTGATCTAGTGGTTCTTGGTGGAGGAGTGACGGTAGGGTTATCAACTACAAATCTACTCGGCAATCTTAAGTCTCAAATATCGGATTCACTAATGAGTGAAAGACACAAAGATTTTGAAATCATGTATGCACAACTGGGAGATTCATCCGGGATGATTGGAGCGTCTTTGATGGTGCAATCATCCCTCCAAGATATCTGATTGGTATGTTTAGGCTTTACACTATGTATCTTCCGCCAACTACGTTGAGCCTATCACCTGTGATATAGGCAGACTCATCGCTTGCGAAGAATAAACAAGCGTTTGCGATATCATCGACTGTTCCTTGTCTTCCCATAGGGATTCCTTTTAGATGTTCAGAAGACCCTCGGTCTAGTTGTTCAAACTCTGGATACCATTCAGGATTTAATCGTTGAGTGTCCGTCGATCCTGGATTTACCATATTAGCTCGAATATTGTATGGAGCCATTTCTGCAGCTACGGCTCTCAAAAGACCTAACAGTCCATGTTTCGCAGTAGTTACTGATGCGGTTTCCGGACGACCTGTGATGGCAGCTTGTCCTCCTAGAGCAATAATGCTACCGGACTTTCTTTTTTGCATATCTGGGAGAACTGCTTTAATTAAATAAAAAGCAGGAAAGAGGTTGGTACGCATAACCGTCTGCCATTCTTCATTCGATACATCCAAGATTGGCTTGTGAGGACGGATTGCGACGTTGCTAACTAATACATCAATCTTGCCGAGAGAATTAATTCCTTCTTGAACCATTTCGGAGCATCTATCGGGATCTGATACGTCCCCTAATATGATATGTGTTTTGACTCCTAACTCGGCGCATGCGGAAGCCACTTCATTTAACTCGTTCTTGCTAGATCGTGTGTTTAATATTAAGTCAGAACCTTCTCTAGCAAATGTTAATGCTATTTGCCTGCCAATATTTCGGCTGGCGCCTGTAATCATGGTAGTCTTACCTTCTAAACGCATATAACCTCGTCATCTATATACACAGTTTTATGATTTAGACTAATTGTATCACTGATATTTTGTCTATCTTGACCGTAATGCGGGATGATGCAAAAATTGGCCAACTAGTTGTATAAAGGGGGCTATATGAAATGGTGTAGGTTTGATTCTGGCGGTCACGGAGTTTATGGAATCATAGAGGGAGATACAGTTGTAGAAGTTTCAGGGAGTCCGTTTGATACTTACACAAAGACGGATAACAGCTACTCGCTGGATTCTGTGAAATTGTTAGTACCGGTTATTCCACCAACGTTTTACGCAGCTGGGATTAATTTCAGAGAACACGTTACAGAAATAGCGCATCAGAGGGGACAGGAACCAAACTTCCCTCCAGCTGCTGATGTTGGATATAGAGCTAACAACGCATTAACAGCCAACGGGGAACCAATTATAGTGCCGTCTGACGCTACTGAAGTCCTTCAATATGAAGGAGAATTAGTTGCAGTGATAGGTAAGACATGTAAGCATGTAACAGAAGAAGAAGCTCTAGATTATGTGTTTGGATATACAATCGGGAACGATGTAAGTGAACGAACGTGGCAGCATGGAGACAGGACATTGTGGAGAGGTAAAAATACTGACACCTTTAAACCGATGGGGCCCTGGATAGTAACAGATGGCATTGACCCCGAAAATTGCAACGTGAGTATTAGCCTTAATGGGAAGGTTTTATACAAATATAATATGTCTGGAGCAATTTTTAGTGTCCGTCAATTCATAAGTCGTATGAGTCAGTACCTGACATTGTACCCTGGGGATGTATTATGGATGGGTACAGATGGAGCCCAAGAAAACATGAAAGATGGTGATGTNTGCGATATATCCATTGATGGGATAGGTGTTCTTAGCAATCCGGTTCAATGGCAAAAATAACATAAAGCCGGACCTGTCNGNNCNGACAGGTCCGGCTTTATGTTATTCCTCAGGGATTTCAAATCCAGTTTCGGCTGCCCAAGCTTGTAGCCCTCTTCTGAATGCAAGTGCTCCCATTGGGGCTATCACTGCTTGGAGAGCTTCTAGTATTTCCTGAGGCGTAGCTCCTTCTTGTAGAGCGACTCTTACATGAGCTTGAATCTGTTCTTTATCTGCTCTTAGGGCTGCCTCTACCACTATTTGCAATAGTTCTTTTGTTTTTCTGTCTAATGTGCGCTGGCCCGTATATGTTGCTTCAATAAAAGCGTTATATTTTTGGGCCCATTCTATGTCAGCGATTGCCATTATCCTGTGCATTTCCAAGGTGTATCCACGATTTTGAGCTGTCTTGTTTAAAAGATCTTTTTCTTGCTGAGTTGACATTATGAACTCCTAATTATTTATCTTATAGTATTCTGAAGATTGTATCTCTTACCCAGTACAATTTCATCTTGTATGATGGGTTTCTTTGGTACACTACGGGTGCCAAAGAAATAATCGTATGAATAGGTGTATATGATACCTGCAGGTTCTCAGGGGCAGTATTTCGGTCGACAAGACGAATCAAATGATGAATTTTTCTATTCTCAACCGAGAAGGGTAGTTCACATTGACGACAATGCTATCGAAACAGTAAGTGCAGTGTTTCGTGATTTTATCCCGTCGGACTCGGTTGTTTTAGATTTTATGAGCAGCTGGAGATCCCATTGGCCATACGGTCATCTAAAGCGGAGACTTGTTGGATTAGGTATGAATGCCGAAGAAATGTTGGACAACCCCGATTTAGATGAATATGTAATTCAGAATGTAAATGATGATCCTGTTTTGCCATTCGACGACGAATATTTCGACGCAGTAGTTATAACTGTTTCAGTACAGTACTTGACTCAACCTGTTGCTGTCTTCAAAGAGATAAACCGTATTTTGAAAACTGGAGGGATTTTTATAGTAAGTTTCTCTAATCGTATGTTTCCCACCAAAGCGGTGAATATTTGGCGAAGTCTAGACGGTGCTGGTCATCTAGATCTTGTATCGAGTTACATGGAATATGCGGAAGGGTTCGGAGACGTAAAGGGTGGTTTAGCCAACGCTAAAGATAGTCCTCCTCATGATCCGTTGTATGTAGTAATGGGGAATAAGATGGATGTGAGCGCAGAATAAAATCTAGTAGCGTTCGGTGGGAGGTGTTTGCTTATCCATAGGTGGTGTAGCAAATAAAACTACCACGGAGCTCACTAGTACGGACATTGCGAATAAAAGAAATGGCAATTGATATGAGCCAGTGAAATCGTACATTGATCCAGCAGCTATTGGGCCTATTACTTGCCCTGACAATTGAGATCCGATAGTAATGCCTCTAATACTTCCTAGATGCAACCGCCCGTAATATTCGGCGTAGGTCAATCTTAGTAGTAAATGTAATCCACCGATGGCGCTTCCCAGAATTGCAGCGGATATTATTCCCCATTCTAACGAGGTGCTCATGCCAGTCCCTGCTGATCCTAGCGCAGCGGTAAAACCCACTAAGCATAGCAACACTCTGAGAGGAACCCATCTAGTCATTGTGGCACCAAATATTTGCCCAGCGGTTTGGAAAATAGCGAATGTACTAGCTGTAAGTACCGCTACCGAACCAGGCAGTCCTTGATGGATAAAATGCGGTACCTGATGAAGACTAACTCCAGACTGTATGACGAAAACAGCGAAGGAAAACAAAGATAACATCCAAAAAGCCCTAGTGTGAAGTGCTTGGGATACTGTGAAACTCTGTTCCTGATCATCTGTAGGTATAGAAGTTGAAAATTTTGAGGGTAACTCACCACGATTTCTGGATTCTGGAGTGAATCCCATATCTTCGGGTCGTCTGGCCATCAATAAAAATGCTGGTAATACCCCAATGGCTAGGGTGTATAACCCGAGGCTTCCCCATGCTATGCGCCAGCTCCAGCCAATAATGATCATTTGCATCAATATAGGTAAGCCAGCAAGGCCAACTGAGTGGAACACTCCTAACAGAGCTAGTGCAAACGGACGGCGATAGGTAAACCAGTTACTTACTGCGGTGGACGCTCCTAACTCTAGAGGGCCTGAGAATACTGCCCTGCCGGGAACATATAAAGCGTAGAAAAGCCAAGGCTGTGTGATGAAGGATATTCCAATAGAACATATACCAATGATGGTGGAGGCGAATCCTAATACTATGCCAGATCCATATTTGTCTATTAGCCTACCAGCAAATGGAGATATAAATATGGCACATATGCCTCCTAAGCTAATAGCTCCAGAGAACAATCCTCGTGACCATCCAAAATCTTGAGTCATCGGGACAACGAAGACAGATAATGTCGCCACAGCCATTATGGGTCTGGACGAAAAGGCAACTGTTACAGCACATGAGAAGATTACCCATCCATAATAAAAAGGTAATCTGTCACTTAATTTAATTCTCCAGGAATTCATAGATCATCTTTGGGTGTATATTCGCTGAGTACCATACCATTGTTATTACAAATGATGTAACCCTACGTGAACTTATTGCGCAAAGGGTTTAATATGTAATTTATAACTGTTGGTACGGAGTTAGAGTGTCAAGAATATTTCGCATAGCACTGGCTCAGATCAATCCGATAGTCGGTGACATTACAGCTAATACATCCAAGATAATGGAATATCTCCAGAGGTCTCGAAAACTAAATGCAGATCTGGTGGCGTTTCCTGAATTGTCGATCACGGGCTATCCTCCAGAGGACCTCCTTTTCAAGAAATCATTCCTACAGGCTAATGTTGAGGCCATGAACTCTATCGTTGAAGCCTCAGACGGTGTGGCGGTAGTTGTGGGCTATGTTGAACCACAGGGAACAGATTTGTTTAACTCTGCTGCTTTAGGTTATCAAGGGCGCTATATCGATTCTTATAGGAAAATCTTCTTACCTAATTACGGTGTTTTTGATGAAGAGAGATATTTTAAGAAAGGCGATGTATGTCCAATATATGAAATCAATGGTACACATGTGGGTATTAACATATGTGAGGACATATGGTATTCCATGGGGCCTACCGTATTGCAATGCGAAGCAGGTGCAGAAGTAATAGTCAATATTAATGCTTCTCCGTTTCATGCAGGTAAAAGAATCGAACGTGAAGCCATGATAGTTGATCGGTCTTGTACTCACCAAGTTTTTCTTGGCTATGCTAATACCGTAGGGGGTCAGGACGAACTGGTTTTTGATGGGTCGAGTGTAATTGTAGATTATGCCGGACGTATTGTTACCAGAGGAAGATCTTTTGAAGAGGATCTCATAGTTGCTGATTTAGACATGGATTTATTTTCCCACCGCAATCGCACTAGCCAAAATAGTGATGGTATAACCTCCGCTGATTTTGGTGTAGCAAAGAAGGTTTTTGTCTCTTCGTTTATTCCGGATACGAAATCAGAACTTCCCATATCGAGAGGTCCTGCAGAACTGAGTGAAATTGAGGAGATTTATCAGGCGCTTGTAATGGGAACTCGTGACTACGTACAGAAATCCGGTTTCACAAAAGCTGTGATTGGATTGTCGGGTGGCATTGATTCAGCTCTCACTTGTGTTATCGCTGTAGACGCTTTAGGGTCTGAAAATGTCGTCGGAGTAGCAATGCCATCCCGTTACTCATCCGAAGGAAGTATTATTGATGCTAAAGAATTGGCTCGTAATCTAGCTATAGAATGTTGGGAGATACCAATCGAACCGGCACATGTTTCCTTTACAAACATGCTGGAACAGGTGTTTAAAGGGACGAATCCTAACGTTGCAGAGGAGAATGTTCAGGCTCGAATTCGCGGTAATGTGATGATGACTATTGCAAATAAATTTGGATGGATAGTTCTCACAACAGGTAACAAAAGTGAGATGGCCATGGGGTATGCGACGCTGTATGGCGATATGGCAGGTGGCTTTGCAGTATTAAAAGACGTGCCTAAGACTCTTGTTTACGATTTGTCTCGCCACAGGAATCGGCAAGCGGGTGATGTTATATTGATACCACTATCAACTATTGATAAACCTCCCAGTGCTGAGTTGCGACCTGAGCAGACCGATCAAGATACATTGCCGCCGTATGATGAGCTTGACCCAATAGTTAAAGCTTATGTAGAAGAGGATTTTAGTTATACTGAACTTCTAGACTCAGGCTATTCAGAGGCTGTAGTGCAAAAGGTGATTTCCTCAGTAGATAGAAATGAGTACAAGAGAAGACAGGCTCCCCCCGGTGTAAAAATAACTCCTAGGGCGTTTGGTAAAGACAGACGACTCCCGATCATAAACAAATATAGTCAATTCTAGAGTTACACGGTCCAGTTAGTCGGAGACTTCAACTATCATTTCGACTTCCACACAGCTACCTCTAGGCAAGCTTGACATTCCAACGGCTGAGCGCGAATGCTGTCCAATATTTCCATATAGTTCTACTAGGAGATCGGAAGCACCGTTAGCTACGATAAAATGTCGTTCAAACTCAGGTGTTGCGTTGATCATAACGAGAAGTTTAATCACCTGAGTTATATAGTCTAGGTCGCCAATGGACTCTTTTATACTTGCCAAACAGTTAATTGTTGCCTGTCTAGCGGCATCGTAAGCCTGTTCTACGCTTACCTGGCCGCCAACTTTACCCGGAAATATTAGATCTCCGTTCGGTATTAATGGGAGATGGCCCGCTACATAGATCGTGTTTCCTGTTCTTTTTATTGGAAGAAAATTGGCCAGCGGTGAAGAGGGAGATACCAGTTCGACTCCCATAACTTGAATTTTTCTTTCTATTCTCATGTTTTGACACCGTCAGGTAATAAAAGTGCCTGATGATTAACTCGGCAGGCACTCTTATTATTGGATAAACATACGTTGTTATTCACCTAAATTGATCACAATGTTATCAGGTGCTCGTGCCAGAATTACGCTGTGTTCCTCATCATAAGGGTTTCCTTCTATGTGCGGTGTATAAGGTGGCACAAATAGAAAGTCGCCGGGGCCAGCTTCTATATATTCTTTAAAATCTTCTCCGTAATACACTCGTACTTTACCAGTTAAAACATATGCAGCTGTTTCTGCTTCTCCATGGTGATGTGGTTGCCCCATCTCATTTGGAGCCCCTGTGACCATGCCAAACCAGACTTTTGTCGTTCCGGTATCTTTAGTAATCGCCGGTTGTCTTATCATGCCTCTACTCTGGATGGTGTTGCTGGGATCCTGAGGGCCATGTACCACATACGGCACCTGTGATTTAGTAGTAGTCATAATAGTTGCTCCTTTGCAATATTTGGATGATGGTATGTGCGTTCCTCGAGACTGTCAAGCTACAGATCGTTTGCATGCATTAAGTGCTTGGTAAGATTAACATTTCTTGCGCTTGATATTGTGCTTTCATCTCGCGATCCAAGAAACTTTTTGCGCAATCTCAAATTTTCATTGTGTAATTGTAATGATTTTTCCAGGGCGCCTATCGCACGGTAACAATTAGCTAGGCTTCCCTGAGTTCTCAATGTATCTGGATGGTATGGGCCTAACGATCTGGATCGGTCGTGCAAGATACTCTCAAAAATTCGTATGGCTTCGTCGTATCTACTAGATGCATAGAGGCAGTTTGCTAGGCTGCTTCGTCTCCTTAAAGTTATCATATGGGTTAGGCCAAGAGATTTTTCCGATGTGGAAATGTTTCTTTTGAACAATATTATGGCTTTATCAAAATTTTGTATTGCTCTATAACAATGTGCAAGTTTGTGTCTTATTTCAGCTGTGTCTACGTGATCAATCCCGTTGTTTTCCTCGCTAGATACTAGAAGCGCTTCTAATTCATGTATGTTTTTTGGTGTGGGCATTCTACTAATTAAATTCCGCGATGACTTTTCCCATATCCCGTGTGTCGTATCCGCCTAGAGCGTCGACAGACTCACGGAAGTCTGGACTGTTAATTAGGTTTATCATAGGTAGTAACAGATTACTCTGGTAGTATTCATCAGGTATTATTAGATCGTAATGCTCGTCCATTACTGGGATAAAATCTAGGTCTAGCGCTGTTGCTGCACTCAGTATTCCAAGGCCAACATCTGCATTTCCACCCTGAACGGTAGCTGCAACCGATAAATGACTGAATTCTTCTCTATGGTATCCGTTTATATTCTCATTAGGTATGTTAAGTTCCTTTAACTGGTTATCAAGTAAGACGCGAGTCCCAGACCCTCGTTGACGATTAACGAAATTAACATCTGGCCGAACTAAGTCTGTTAGAGTGGTTACATTCTTGGGATTCCCTTTTGGGATAATCAAACCCTGTATTCTTCCTACTAATCGAACTAATTTCATCGGAACATGATCAAGATAGCGTTCTATGTACGAGATGTTGTAAATACCAGTATCTGGATCTAACAAATGACTTCCTGCCATGTGGGCCTCTGAGTTTTGGATTGCTCTGATGCCAGCTAGGCTACCGACGTGTGATGAGGCGAATGTAATGTGGGGCGCTATTCGCTTTAATCGGCTGGATATTAGGTCTAATGCCATGTCGTGACTACCTATGCATACAATAGTATCTTCAATGGATTGCTGGGTCTTGTTTAAATTCACCATAATCTGCGACCCGTAATCTAATCCTTCTGCAAACCTGGGAATTTTCACAAAGCCATCAGATCTAACTAGTGACATTATTACTCCTGCACCTCGTTGCAATGGTGTTGCCACGGTTTTATTTCCAACCTTCCCCAGTTTAACTCGTAAGAACTCGTCTTCTCCCATTTGTGAATTGAC
>PBPE01000046.1 GCA_002724585.1 Dehalococcoidia bacterium
AGCCCATTAACATGTTTCGTGCCACGACTCGTAGGAGCATCAGGGAACAGTGCTATTCTATCTTCCACTAAGGTAACAGATTTAGTTTCTATGAAGCATTGTGAGCCATCCTTCTTTAAAAACAAATCGAAGCGACTGTCTTCATAGGAAACTTCTCGCCTGATGTCAGTATATTCGGTAAATTCATAGATACTATCACCACGTATCGCCTCTTCCATCAAAAAATTGGGCAATCTAGCATCAGCCGAGCAGAGGGTCATTCCCATCTGAACCAATGATAAGTCAAACGAAGTCTTACGATGACTTGAATTAACCGGAGCAACCCACATAGTATGCTCGGGAATCAAAAGCTCAGATAATCTACCTGAATTAGCCACATGCACCATCACTTCATTCCCCATAACGTTCATGAGCGCTGCAAATCGATTAAGCCTTCGGATAAAAGCACCTTGTAATAGGTTTCTTGGTAAATCCATCTTAATCTCGTCCCATAACTTTAAAAATTGTTGGCTATTAGTAGTAACATATATAATGAGACCATAGTCCCAAAACCATCATATCTCGGGATAAGGTTAACACTTTTGAAAACATTTTCAGAAAAACTAGCTAATTCAACTGACTCAGCGAAAAGTCTAGTATGCATTGGACTAGACCCTGATTTAACCAAGATGCCTATAAATGATGTATTCGCTTTCAACCAGTCTATAATTGACTCCACTGCAGACCTAGTATGCGCATACAAACCCAATTTTGCATTTTATGAAGCGCTGGGTATTGACGGACTGGTAGCTCTAGAAAGAACCGTAAATTATATTAAGGACCAATCACCGCACGTAGTGATAATAGGAGATTGCAAGCGCGGAGACATTGGACCATCCAGTGTCGCTTATGCCACCTCAATGTTCCAAGTTTGGGGATTTGATGCTGTCACAATAAATGCATGGGGCGGTAAAGACACAGTTGAAGCGTTCATATCGGACGACAAGTACGGCGCATTTATTTGGTGCAGGGGGTCCAATCCGGGATCGAGTGATCTTCAAGACCTCATCATAGAAAGTGAAGGAAGAAACAAACCACTATACGAACATTTAGCTACCATATCCACAAATTGGGGGCAAGGTAATTTAGGTCTGGTTGTGGGTGCCACCGTACCAGAACAACTAAGAGTCGTCAGAGCATTATGTCCTGATTCTCCAATATTAATTCCAGGAATAGGGGCCCAAGGAGGAGACCTCGAAGCCTCTGTACTATATGGGGTGAACGCGCACGGCAGGTCCGCAATTATCAGCTCTTCCCGAGGAATATTATATGCAAGTTCGGGAACTGACTATCCGATAGCCGCGCGTGAAAAGACCTTACAACTTAAATCAGAAATTAACGCCATTTTGGAGGAATCAGACAAGGGATGGCCATAATAATAGATATTGGGGCGAAGATCCAACTTAAGAAGCCTCATCCTTGTGGAAGCTATGATTGGATAGTGACAAGACTGGGATCGGACATTGGATTGTTATGCGTTCTTTGCAACAGAAGGATCATGTTATCCCGTAGTCAATTGGATCGTAGAATAAAGGAAATAGCGTCTAATAATCAGGATAGTATTGCAGGTGAATAATCCCTCAAACCACCTGTTACAATTCTTTTTTCTTGAGAGTCTCTTTAACAAACACCATCACCCCTATACCCGCACAGATTAACAAAATAGCATCCACAATAAGTGATGCCGCAAATCCGGCTAAGTCAGCTATTCCTCCAAGCAAGACCGCTCCAATAGCAGATCCAACACCACCGAATGTACGATATAGACCCATAGTTACACCCTCCAGACCCGGAGGAGCTATATCAGCAAAGAATGCTAAACTAGGCGGGCCTGCTAAACCTTCACCTAACCCAAGTAAAATTCCAGACATTATTAATTTGGGTACACTATCTGTAAATATAAAAAGTATTAGGCCCACGGTTATTAGTGAAACAGCAGGGATTATTGTAGCTTTTCTGCCGAATTTGTCGGACAAAAAGCCCGCTAGCATTGTAGTGAAGAACTGAGGTATATGTGTCACACTTATGAATGACCCCAACTGAGAAGCGCTAAATCCTTTCTTCTCCCCATATAACGGCAGTACACTAAACCGTCCGCCTTGCCTATTTGCGACTATCATTAGAGTGAACATACCTACAAATACGAAAGCAGGGCTCAATAGGAGTCTCAGAAGTTTATTTCTCCCCATGATCTCGACGGACCGTTCCGATGAATCACTTTCCATCTTATTATTGGCGTTTTCTGGGATCGACGAGGTTTTGGGTCTACTCTCTGGCACAAGAAATTGAAGCACTAGGAACGATATTGCAACAAAAACTGCTGAGATATGTAATGGAATCCTATAGCCCCATCTATCTCCAAGGTATCCACCTAATAACGGGCCTAAGCTTTGACCTGCCAATATGCTCATTTCAAGCAAGCTAAGGAACCTACCTCTATTATCAACACTTGCAACATCTCTCAAATAAATAGATGCTCCTGTAAGATAGATGCTCCATCCAAGTCCCGATATGAATCTCCAACACACCAACCAACTATAAGAAAATGAAAAAGCTACCATTACAGCGCCAAATACACTAACTACAGAGCCTGCTTGCAGTACCACCCTGCGCCCGTATCGCTGAGTCAAATACCCAGCAGGTAAACTGGTAAAAATACGGCTGATACCAAACAACCCAACAGCTATACCTACTTGAGTACGATTAACATGAAATTCCGATTCAGTGAAGAGCGGCAAAATCGGAGCCAAAGCCCCCATGCCGACGCTGGTCAAGAAAATAGTGGTGCACAAATAAAATACACCCGAGCGCGCTTGAATGCTTTTAAAAGCAGTGCTTAACATACCGTTTTTGGTAATCCGCTACTCCAACTGGACTATTGGGGGAGAGTAAAAACTAAGTATTCAGTCTATCTCTATACGATAGAATAGCTGTCTGATCAACGACCTCTTGGGCTTAGATTCCAGTCAGATACCTCTGGATGGAATCCTTCCAGTTCTATGTTCAATGTATCTATAAAGTTACGAACAGCCCGTCCGACAAATTTGCCTTTCAAAGTACAAATGCCTATATCGGCCGCAGGGAAGATATGATCCATTCTGATCACTCCTAATTTATCATGATCATCCGGATGAAGTGTGAAATCACTACCAATAGCAATACCCATTCCCAACTCTACGTATTGTTTAATCAACTCGGTGTTATCCATCTCGAGAACAACTTCATAATTCACTGATTGCTCCCTCAAGGCTGACTCTACCCTCTTCCGAGTGAGGCTTTCTGGGCCCGCAAGGATGAGCGGCCAAGGCGCAGCATCTTCCAACAATACCGAAGGTCTAGATAACAACTCATGTCCGGGTGGTGTCATCATGACTATGTTGTACTCAAACAATTTATGAAATTCTAGAGTTGTATCTTCCGCAGCAGGAGCAGTACAAATTGCCAGATCCACTTCGCCTGACTTCACTAGCTGGATCAGAGAAGAGTAACTACGAGCAACTAACTTCAGCCTAACGTCAGGATAGTCTTTCCAGAAGGCACGAATCGGATTGGGAAGGTGATGCATAATCAAATCTGGATAAGCACCGACTACAAATGACCCACGTCTCTCTGAATAATCCATATGAGTCTTCAATGAGTCGACACTACTCACAATCGGTGTAATCAACTCTAGAAAAATACGGCCGTCGGAGGTAAGTTGAATAGGTCTTTTGATCCGGTCAAACAACATGATACCGAATTCGTCTTCTAATTTCTTTAAATGAGTAGTTACAGTCGGTTGACCAAGTTCCAGACGATTAGCAGCCTTAGATACGCTCCTCAGTCTTGCGACATGATAAAAGCTAGTTAATTCCCGTAACTCCATCTAATCACATCCCCTAATCGTGCCCAATACGCTCAGAATCTTATGAATTTAGAATACAATATATCATATAATATTACTTGACAAAATATATAAGGAAATTGAGAATATACCTAGCTACAACGATCAGGGGAGGTACAAATGGCCTTCGTAATCACTGAACCTTGCGTGGGTGTAAAAGACGCCACATGCCTGACAGTATGTCCAGTAGACTGCATACACACAAACGAAGAAGCCGACCAATATTATATTAGCCCTGACGACTGCATAGACTGCGCGTACTGTGTAGAGGCATGCCCGGTGCAAGCCATCTTTGATGAATTCACAGTGCCGGCACAATGGCGCCCATACATCAACAAGAACCGCGAATTTTTCAATTAACCAGCCCTTCATTTACCAGCACAGAACCAGCATCCTCTTATAAAATAGTTGCAGAACAACCTAGTTACTGGGAAGAGTGTAAGTTGGACATATTAAGGGAAACCCTCCGTAGGCTCAACGTGATCGGTCATTACCGAGAACTTGGCACAAATCGGCAGCGCAAAGAAAGCATGGTTGCCCTAGCCTCGACACAGTTATTGGTCCAACTCTCGAGCATGCCCATCGCTATGACTATACCCTCCGTTGCGAGACACTTCGAGGTAGAAGTCTCTCAGGCTTCTTGGATGGTAGTTATTCGGTTGCTAATGCTAGGTAGCACCGTGTTTTTAGCTGCCCGGCTAGGAGAACGATACGGATACACCCGAGTTTACTTTACCGGGGCTATTCTAATGACTGTAGCCAGCGTACTCTCAGCTGCATCTAACAGTTTATTGACCCTGATTCTATGGAGTGGCGTAGTAGGCCTAGGCGGCGCTTTGATCACTGGCAACGCTAATGCGATCCTCGCCCAGGTATTTGATACTAACGAACGCGGAAGAGCTTTTTCCGTCATGGTAGTATCTGCTCGACTGGGAACACTAATCGGCCTAGCGTTATTTGGTATTTTCTTGCAGTACTTTAGCTGGAGACTCGTATTTCTTACAAGTCTTCCGATAGGGCTTCTGGCTATGAAGAACAGCTACCCTCTCTTAAAATACCAAGCAGAGCAATTCAAAGACACNGTGCNAACAATTAACATTAATTACGTAGCTGCTGTGCTCATGGTAGCNACGCTTGGAGCGTTAATCCTNTCTGGCATGCATATACACGAAGGAGCAGAAACTTTCACGTCAAACGAAGCATTGGCCTACCACGTTCCCATGCATTTATTATTTTTTGNACTGCTCGGGCTATTTATTGTAGTACAAGGCCGAACCGGTGATCCATTTGTAGAGTTCAAATATTTCAAAGAAAAAGCTTTCTCAATGGCCCTTTACAGTAATACCACATTCCATCTATCAATGCTTGCAGTTACAACTCTGATACCAATAGTTATTGAGAACGGGTTAGGTTATTCACCGATAGTAGTTGCTCTAGTAATAATGCCGAACCAGCTAATGGGGTTATTCCTACCTGCCTTGGCCGGCTGGATCTATGACAAATATAATCCTCGGTGGCTTAGACCATCCGCGCTGATGGGAATAGCTTTGGGTTTTGTCCTTGTAGGATTCTTCGCCGGGGTTGTACCAGTGTGGGGCATTCCAATACTATTACTACCAGCGTACATAGGATCTAACCTGTTTAACACCGCCAACAATGCTTTGGTAATGAACACTTTACCGGAGAGTACTGCCTTCGCTTCAGGAATGTTGGAGACCACTAGGCAAATGGGGCACACTGTAGGAGCAACCATTAGTGCGGCCGTTGTCAGCTTGGCTATCCCTGTTACCATCGAGTTCTTGAGTCCAAGCGACCTCCAAGCAGTCTATAGAGAAGGATTCAGGTATGCTGCCATCGCAGTCGTATGGATAATGGTATCAGGAAGCATAGTAGCAGTATTCCAAAAAATGCCAGAGAGTATGCAAAAACGTAAAGACTCTGATCCCAAACCTCAACCAACCGGTGGAGACTAACGAACAGCCTAGCACTGGCAATTAGGAACGTCACTTAATAAAACACCTTCCCAGTCATTGCTACTAGGTAATCACGCAGGTAGACTGTTTGTAATGTTATTCCCATAGGAGACTAATATGGCGATATTCCTACGGGACACTGAGGTGTCCGAAACATTATCCATGGCGCAAATGATTGAGAAAATCGAATCAATGCAGTCATACTATGGAAATGGAGAAGCCTCTAATCTACCGAGAAGAAAGCTCATAGCCAGTAGCGGTATGCTAGCTGTCATGGGGGGAGGTTTATTTTACGAGGGCGTTCTAGGAGTAAAAACGTACACCGTTGTAAAAGGACAGTATTCTTTTCAGGTAAGCCTTTATGATGCCGAAACTGGAAAACTCTTATGCTATACCCAAGCCAATCGCCTAGGACAACTACGAACTGGCGCTACGAGCGCTGTTGCCGCAAAATATTTGACTGATAATTCCGATATCACAGTTGGAATTATTGGAACTGGCTACCAAGCAGCAACGCAATTAGAAGCACTTTCTATAGTCCGCAACATCACAAACATCCGAGCTTTCAGCCGTACCGAATCCAGCAGGAAACTATTCGCTGAAAACATGAGTAATGCACTACAAGTACCTGTAAGAGCAGCCGAATCGGCTGAAGAAACTGTCAGAAATTCTGACATAGTAATATGTATAGCCGCAACCATGGATCCCGTCATAAACGGAGATTGGCTCTCAGATGGTTCTACCATCATAGCCGCAGGTCCTACTACATGGAGAGCGAAAGAAGTAGATATCTCAGCTATAAAGCGTGCGGACAAAATCATAGTTGATTCTGCCGAGCAAGCTCCCATGGAATCAGGAGATCTATCTAATGCCGTTGATCAAGGAATTGTTCAATTGAGTCAATTAATCGAATTGAGGCACGTTGTATCCGGAAAACAACCAGGACGAGATAATAACAATCAGATAATATATGCCAAATTGATGGGTACTGGAGTAGCGGACGTAGCAGCTGCCAAGTTGGCATATGACACCGCCAAACGCCTAGGTATCGGCACTGACATGGAGTGGTAGATAAATCATTTAAATGACAAATACTCTATTGTAGGTTGAACGTTGTAGCTAGCCTCATCAGCTAGAAGGCTCTCAACAGCTGCTCTAGCGGTATCCAAAGACGTGAAGCACGGAATGCGCTTTTCTACAGCGGCTCTCCGAATATCAAAACCGTCTCGTAGGACGTTTGTAGACCCCGTAACAGTGTTTACAACGGCCTTTACATTTCCTCCTTCTATTACATCAATAACATTGGGATGCCCTTCATTCAATTTCTTTGTAGTCATAGTAACCGGGAAACCCATAGCGGTTATCATTGCCGCAGTTCCTTCCGTTGCATATAGGTCGCATTTCGCATCAACTAATGACCTAATCATTGCAGTAGCCTCAGACTTATCTGTATCGGCGATGCTCAATAATACACCACAGCCCTTCGACAAACTTAAATTCGCAGCCAATAACGCTTTTGATAATGCCTTCGGAAAATCTACATCGACTCCCATAACTTCCCCAGTGGATTTCATTTCCGGACCAAGAAACCAATCTACTCCCACCAGCTTTGCCATTGAAAAGACTGGAGCTTTAATACCTACTAAATTCTGCTTGGGCCACAACCCGCCAGTGTAACCTAAATCTGACAACTTCTCTCCAAGCATAACTCGGGTTGCTATTTTAGCAACGGGAAGGCCGGTTACTTTTGATATGAACGGTATAGTCCGACTACCCCTTGGATTGACTTCTATTATGTATATAGATGATGAACTTGCACCAGATGATTCAACATTAGGACTTCGGTAAGCACCTCCACCACTGATGACGAATTGAATGTTCATCAATCCAACCACTCCGAGTTCCAATCCAATGCGAGTGGTGTATTCAACAATTGTGTTTACCTCTTCTTCAGTAAGGTTCAGACCAGGATATATGGCCATTGAATCTCCACTATGCACGCCAGCTCTCTCAATATGTTCCATAATTCCCGGTATCAGCACTTGTTCGCCATCGCATATAGCGTCTACTTCACATTCTTTGCCTTCTACATAATGATCTACTAATACCCTTTGATCAGGTGTCACTTGTGTGGCTACAGTTAAATATCTGATGAGTTCAGTGGCATTTTGCACAATTTCCATCGCTCTGCCGCCTAGAACATAGCTTGGCCTAACAACTATCGGATATCCAATAGTTTGCGCAATATTTAGAGCTTCTTCAACTGAAGCTACTGCAGCCCCAGGGGGTTGAGGAATTCCCAGTCTAACCATGAATGATTCAAATTTGTGACGGTCCGAAGCAATATCTATTGCTTCGGCACTTGATCCCAATATCGGCAACCCAGCTCGATCTAAAGACTGCGAAAGATTTATTGCTGTCTGCCCTCCGAATTGAACTACTGAAGCAGGTGCATGTCCATTGATAGTTTCATTATCAATGATGTCCCTAACTGCTTCTTCATCAAGGGGTTCGAAATACAACCTATTGCTGGTATCGAAGTCCGTTGACACGGTTTCAGGGTTGGAATTGATCATCACACTATTTAAGCCAGCTTCTGACAAAGCGATAGCCGCATGCACACTACAATAATCAAATTCAATACCCTGACCAATGCGGATTGGCCCACTCCCAATCACTATAGCCTTTTCCGTCATCAAACATGGCGCTTCATTTTCAGTATCGTAACAACTGTAGTAATATGGAGTAACTGCCTCGAACTCGGCTGCGCACGTGTCAACCATCTTGTACACGGGTCGGATTCCTAAGCCAATACGCAATTGGCGTGCCTGTTCCGGTAACATATCCGCCAATGTGGCTATTTGCTTATCGGAGAAACCTAATCTTTTTGCCTGCAACAATAACGTTCCATCAAGTTCCTTTGATAAGAGACGTCGTTCCATATTTACTATCCGCTGAAGTGCACTTATGAACCACGGGTCAATATATGCCCTCTTTTGAATATACTGAGAAGTGCAGTCCCTACGCAAGGCAGCCATTATCGCCCATAACCGTAGGTCATTGGGATACAAAGGTAGCCCATCAAGGTCTATTTCACCCGTTTGTTCTTGAAACCATGTAGAATCTTCCCAAAGCAATGTGTTATTGTCTATTTCTAAAGAACGCACTGCTTTCTGTAGTGCTGCTTCAAATGATCTATCCACAGCCATTACTTCACCAGTAGCTTTCATTTGAGTAGTAACGGTTCGATCCCCATTCGGAAATTTATCAAACGGCCATCTTGGTATCTTAACGACACAATAGTCTAAGGCAGGCTCAAATGCCGCCCCTGTAGTACTTGTAACAGCATTTGGAATCTCATCCAATCGTTTGCCAATAGCTATCTTTGCTGAGACTCGTGCAATTGGATATCCAGTTGCCTTACTTGCTAGGGCGGAGCTTCTACTGACACGAGGATTCACTTCAATTATGTAATAGGGAGAGTCGGCATTCCAATCGGAAGTAATTACTTCTTCCACGTCAGGATGAGGCCTGAGAGCCATCTGAATATTACATCCGCCTTCAATACCCAACCCTCTAATAATCTTAAGACTTGCACTGCGGAGCATCTGATATTCTTTGTCGGTAAGAGTCTGACTAGGAGCAACGACTATACTGTCGCCAGTATGAGCTCCCATTGGATCCAGATTTTCCATATTACAGATAGTTATACAGTTATCTGCTCCGTCCCTGATTACTTCATATTCAATCTCTTTCCAACCAACAAGGGATCGTTCCAATAAAATTTGAGAAATCGGACTCGAGGCGAGCCCAGATTCAACAATCGCTTCAAATTGATCCCAAGTCTCTGCTATACCACCACCTGTACCTCCAAGTGTGTAAGCAGGACGAATCACTAGAGGCAATCCTGTTTCTGTAGCAAATTGACGCGCCTCTTCCGCTGTAGAAACAGTGATGTTCGGCGGTTCAGGTTCACCGATATCATGTAGAAAACTGCGAAAGAAATCTCGATCTTCAGACTTTCGTATCGTATCTAACGGGGTGCCCAGTAACTTTACCCCGTATTTGTCTAATACACCTTCGTCAGACAGTGCTACCGCTAAATTTAAAGCCGTCTGCCCACCAAGAGTTGGCAATATACCATCCGGCCGCTCTTTGTCGATTATCCTATCGATAACTTCCACTGTGAGTGGCTCAATATACACCTTATCGGCGATATCACTATCGGTCATTATAGTCGCCGGGTTAGAGTTGATCAGAACCGTTGTTATTCCTTCTTCCCGAAGGGATTTACAAGCCTGCGTTCCTGCATAATCAAATTCCGCCGCTTGCCCTATAACAATAGGACCTGAACCTATAACCAACACTTTCTGGAGTCTATCTAACCCTTCAACCACTGCTACTGGCTCCTTCCGCCGTAATACCCTTTAATATACCAAACTTTATCTAAACCTGAGGAAGCCTGCCTGGTAGATCTATTAGTTGCCTATCATAAAGTGTATTAAGCATCTGATAGATGAACGAACCGTAAAGCTTTCCATCCCAATCAAATTTACTCATCCCGGGGAACTCTTGTTGCGACCTGGGGGGGACTTTGAAATTTACACGACATTCGTCCACTTTCTCCAGTTCAACACATCCCACTGGCTCATCAACAGTCTGATTATTAGTTTTATCTATCAAGGCTACTGACAAACCCCAATTACTACCCAACTGGGCCCTATTGATTGTACCTATCTGATATCCGTAATTATTACAACTAAATGTTGGCACCACTTGGTCCAACAAACCCAACGCGTCCGACAAACTCGTCGGAAGCTCCACCTCAACCCCCTCCTCTAATAAAACCATACTAAAAGAAGACACAAAACCTCCAAATATTGCAAAAAGAAATTAATAATAACTAGAAGAAGATTGGTGTTGGTTATCAACCTATCTGGCTGCGTTTAAATATTATTTGTCCGAATCATCACCTCTCATTAATCAAATCAATAAACTTATCAAAGAGATACTCATTATCCTTTGGACCAGGAGCAGCTTCAGAATGATACTGAATCGTGAATAATGGTATTTCCCGATGGATTAGACCTTCGACTGTCCCGTCGTTCAAATTGACGTGGGACACATCCAAACCTGGAGGTAACGAATCTCCATCTACCGCATACCCGTGGTTTTGTGCAGTAATATAGATTCGTCCCGTTTCCATATCTTTGACCGGATGGTTACCACCTCTATGGCCAAATTTTAACTTATACGTATTAGCTCCCAGTGCCCTGGCTATCAACTGATGACCAAGGCATATTCCCATTACAGGCACCTTTCCCAAGACCTTCTTGACATTTTCAACAATGTAATCGAGGTGCCGCGGGTCTCCCGGACCAGGCGAAAATAGAATCCCTGAAGGCTCAAGAGCTAACATATCTTCTGCCGTTGTGTTAGCTGGTATTGCTATTACTTCGCAACCACGCTGTTCCAAGAGGCGAAGGACATTGTATTTCAGCCCTACATCATTCACCAAGATACGATACGACGAGTTTACCCCGGTTTTAGTCCCCGGCTCCCATGTATAGTGCTCCGAAGTTGTTACAGTGCTAACTAAATCCAAATCATCATAATTAGGGAGTGTAGCTAATCTTTTTAAAGACTTACTCGGATCATCTGTCGAAATAATGCCCGACATCACACCTTGGTTTCTCAATCGTTTAGTGATAGCACGAGTATCCACACCTGCTATACCTGGTATACCATACTCTGATAAATACTCATGCAGTGTAGTTCTACTGGACCCGTGACTAGGTTCATCACAACACTCTCTAACAACCAACCCGGATACTTGTATCGTTCTGGACTCTACATCATCAAGGTTAATACCATAATTACCTATAAGAGGATAGGTCAAAGTTACTAGTTGCCCAGCATATGATGGGTCCGTTAATACTTCTTGATAACCCGTCATACTTGTATTAAATACCACTTCACCATGAGCATCACTTACGGCACCAAATGCTTCTCCCATATGAACTGATCCATCAGCCAACACCAAATATGTTACAGCCACACTCCTACTCCTTTCCACCTACATCTGGACATTGATACACGATCTCTCCATCTACAATGGTCATTTGTACTAGCCCTCGTAATGTCGCCCCATTTAAGGGGGTATTCCGGCCTTTGGAGACAAACAATTCGGAATCGACCGTCCATTCTTTATCAGGGTCTATCAGTACTAAATCTGCAGCTGTATTAGGTTCTAAACTTTTATAGGCGTCGAATTGAGCTCCGAGCACTTTTGCGGGACCTACTGTCAATCTATCTATTAGAGTAGATAAACTCAGCTGACCAGAATAAACCAACTGACACAGAGATCCCACCGCGGTTTCTAATACACTGATACCAAAAGACGCTTCTTCATAAGTCACCTGTTTACTGGCAATGTCATGGGGGGCATGATCAGTAGCTATACAATCTATAACACCATCGTTAAGCCCGTCTATCAAAGCTCGCACATCATTCGATGTGCGTAACGGGGGATATACCTTCGTAGAAGTGTCGTAACTATCATTAGGGGACATACCATTAATATCATCATACGGGGTCAAAACCCTCTCGTCAGTCAATAATAAATGGTGAGGGCAAACCTCTGCTGTTATACTCAAGCCTCTATTTTTCGCTTCCCGTACCAGTGCTACAGATCCAGCAGTACTTAAATGTGCAACGTGCAACTTACCACCAGTTAACTCAGCTAGAGCTATATCTCTAGCCACCATAGCTTCCTCAGCTGCGGCCGGTATACCGGGGAGTCCTAACCGAGTCGACACTGAACCTTCACCCATGACCCCGCCTTTGGATAGAGTATGATCCTGACAGTGATTACTAATCGGGAGATCCAAGTCTTTACTGTACGCCAGAGCTAGTCTCATAATATTAGAATCCCAGACAGGGTCCCCATCATCGCTGAAAGCAACCACGCCAGCAATAGCCAGCTCTTCCATTTCCGACAACTCGTAACCTTTCCGACCTTTAGTAACACAGCCAATTGGCCAAACTCGAACTACTCCATCCTCAACAGTTTTAGCACGGATATAATCGACCACTGCTACATTATCAATAGCGGGTTCCGTATTAGGCATACTGCATAGTGTGGTAAACCCTCCTCTAGCAGCTGCTCTGGTCCCTGTTGATATAGTCTCCTTATATTCAAACCCTGGCTCCCTTAGATGGCAATGTAAATCAATAAACCCAGGGCAAACTATTAGCCCGCCGGCGTCAACAATGATTACATCAGATAAGGACTCTTTCTCTATATGAGTTTCTCTGGCAACTATCGTTCCATTATTTATAAGTAAGTCTCCGTTACCATCATATCCCGAACACGGATCAATAATGCGCCCATTAGTTATCAAAATTCCTGGTTTACTGACCATTAGGATGCTCCTCTTCTATCTGGTAGCCACCTGCACTTACTTGATATAACAAAGCCATTCTGAGTGCTACTCCATTAGTTACCTGTTCTTCAATCAACGATCTGCCTCCGTGAGCTACCTCAGTACTGATCTCTATTCCCTCATTCATTGGACCAGGATGCATTACTAGCACTTCCTTGCTGGCGCTTGAAAGTCTATCTTTTGTAATTTGCCAACGCCGGATATATTCCCTCAAAGAGGGCAGATAACCCCCATTTTGACGCTCATTTTGCAATCGCAAAGCCATTACCACGTCCGCCCCGCGGATAGCATCATCCAAATCAGGTTGAACGCTAACCGGGGGTAAAACATTAGCCCTACCATCTACAAGATTCAATCCAACGGGCATCAAGGTATTTGGTCCGCTTAAAACTATCTCGGCCCCTAATTTGGTAAAAGCCCAAATAGCAGAACGGGCCACCCTGCTATGCAGAACGTCACCTACAATAACAATTTTCAGGCCCTTTAGAGATCCCAATTTAGACCGGACTGTATAAGCGTCTAAAAGGGCTTGGGTCGGGTGAGCATGCAATCCGTCACCCGCATTAATGATGCTAACCTTCGGCAAGTGTTTAGCCAATAAATTAGGAGCACCTGAGTATGGATGCCTGACCACAATCACATCTACTCCCATCGCCTGAAGCGTTAGTCCTGTATTAAGCAGGGATTCCCCTTTATCAACACTACTACCGGAAGAACTCATGTTAATAACATCTGCGCTGAGTATTTTCCCTGCTTCCTCAAACGAAATACGAGTCCGCGTACTTGCTTCATAAAATAAAGTCACTATCACTCGGCCTCTGAGAGCCGGCACCTTTTTTATATCCCTTCGTAAAACTTCCGACATTGCGTCGGTTTGGTCTAGGATATTTAAGATTTCGTCCTCAGACAAAACATCCACATCCAAAATGTGTTTTCTATTTGTGCCAGCCGCGTTAACATTCTGGGAACCTATTACATTACTTTCAACATCAACCATTAGAGTTATTACCATCCCCAGACCTGACAATAACAACGTCATCCGTTCCGTCGGTCTCTATTAATCTGACCCTAACTTGCTCTTCTAGACTAGTTGGTATGTTTTTCCCTACATAATCGGCTCTAAGAGGCAATTCACGGTGGCCTCTATCGACCAATACTGCCAACTGTATTTCCTTCGCCCTCCCGAAGTCCTGGAGGCTATCCATAGAAGCCCTGATACTCCTCCCTGTAAACAACACGTCGTCTACTAGGACCACTTTCATACCACTGATATCTGCGGCGAGTGTTGTAGGTTTTATGGGTTGAGCTATTCTTAGCTGCACGTCATCCCGATATAAGCTTATATCTAGAGATTCCACCGGAACTATGGTCCCCTCAAATTTTTGAATGTTTTCTGACAACCTTTGAGCGATAGTGACACCCCGTGTATACAGGCCGACCATTATAAGGTCATCTGTTCCTTTGTTTCTTTCCAATATTTCGTGAGAGATCCTCGCCAAGGCTCTCCTGACATCCTGATCATTCATTACTTTGTGTTGATTCATAACCCCAAATGCCCGTTTCACATAAAAGAGGCCTTACCCATCAACTGGCAAGGCCTCTTACGTGTTCTTATGATCACTAGTGTATATGAACATGTTAGTCCTAGTACTTTGCCAGCCTCTCTGGACTGTCTTAAAAGCGTGGCGCTCTTATTCGCGCCGGACCCCATCTATTAAATTGTTCGGCATATACTAACAGCTTTATGAAGTATATGGAAGTGTCGCCTATTAACGCTAAGCAGCGATTCTTTTACGACGGCTGCTTATATAGTCTACTAAAACATATTGGCCCAAACTATCGGAGCTACTATAAAACGCTCGTCCACGATTTATTCTAGTCAGATTATCTACAAAATTTACTAACTGATAATTGTTCTCCAACATGAAAGTATTGATAATAATCCCTTCTTGCGTACATTGCCGAACTTGTTTTAGAGTCTCCAACTCAGTGCGATAGCTGGGAGGATAATTAAAGTAGGCTTGTCCATTCTCCAAGTGAGCTGTCGGCTCTCCGTCTGTTATCAAGAGTATCTGCCGAGTGCTGCCCCTGTGTTTTGACAATAATTTCCGGGCTAGCATTAACCCATGCTGTAGATTAGTCCCCGAATCCCACATGTTCCAACTAGTAGTAGCTAAGTCCTTTTCAGATATTTCGTGGGCGTATAACGAGAATCCCACAATATCAATAGAGTCCCTAGGATATTGCATCTTAATCAGCTCCAGCAATGCAAGTGTGACCTTTTTGGCCGCTTGAAAATTATTGTAAAGCTCCATGGACCTACTTTGGTCTAACAAAACCACCGTCGCTGCTCGGGTACTATGCTCCTCTCTATATATTTCAAAATCCTCAGGAGATATTCTGACAGGTATATCAGTTCCAGATCTTAGGATACCGTTTTTCAGTGTGGCCTGCATATCTAACTGTAGTGGATCTCCAAATTCATAAGGTTTGGTATCTCCTAAGATATCTCCGCCGGCTCCCCTTATATCCGTGTCATGCCCACCTAGGCGGTCTTTCTTAAGATTTACAAATACTTCTTTAAGGGCCTTTTGCCCTATTTTACGCATCCCTCTTGCTGTCAGCTGTAGTTTCTCATCACCATCCAAATATCCGGCATCTTTCAACATCTGGACCATCCGCTCCATCTCCTCAAAAGCTGCCCGTGCATCGTCTCCTAGTAGAGATTCCAATGCATCAATATCTACATCACTTAAGTCACCGGTTCTGGCCGCTTCTCTAAGTGCTTGTTCTAGCTTATCCAGATCCTGTAATTGCTCCATTATCTCCCTAGCTTTACTCATACTAAGAGTGTCGTCCCCTAGGAACGGATATTGTCTAGAAAGATCCGACATCGGTAAGATTTGCCCCATAAGTTCGGCCATTTGAGCCATCATTCCTTGTAGTTCAGGATCAAGAGCAGAGTTTAATGAATCCTCTAACTCTCTTCTCGCATCCGGAGACATACTGTCCAACATGGATTGCATTTGGCTAAATTGCTGGGATAGCATCTCTAATAATTCTTCAAAAGTACGAGGCTTATCCGGGGCAAACATATCTCCAAATTTATCCATAAATCCTTCGAAATCAGGGGCAACACCATCTGATTTATCACGCAACATTTCAACTATGGCTCGAACCATATCTTTCATTTGTTGAATCTGTTCCGGACTCACCCCCTGCATCTGATCCTTAAGTTCACTCGATATATTATTAGCCATTTGACTTTTGAGTTGGTCCAACAATTCCTGAAACTCCTGGCGCGCTTGTTGGTCCAGAAAGTCATAGTCCATCAACATTTGGATCCTACCACTAGGAGACACCGGCAAATTATCGAGAAAATGTAAATTCTGCTTTAAGCGACTGGCTTGCATATCTTGTAACGCTGATATTTCATCAGATGTGAAATTATCAAGATTGAAATCATCGCTATCCGCAGCAACAGAACGATCGTGAATAGTGCCTCTTTCAGTTTCTATGATGTGATCTAATTTCTGAGATAAATCATCAATAATAGAATCTAAATTATGCTTCTGAAGTTCTTGACGACGCCGATTTTTCACCTGCTCCATTAAATCTCTCAGCCCCGAACTTCCATCTTGTTCCAATGATTTAACACCATTCCGTAGCATATCTCGAAGCGCGGAAGAAATATCTCCTCGTTTCAAGAAATCTTCTGACAGACTGTCCATCAAAGTCGACGCGTCGAATTCGAAGATACGCTGTGTGCCATCCCATTTAGCATACCTATAATTGCGATATAGCATAGCCATCTCCACAACCCATGAAGTGTGTTATGTTATGTAAATGATAAACGTTACTAACATATACCTGCAATAAGGATTATTTGTCATTACCTATATAATACTAGTACGTATTACAAAGATTTGGTGACATTCACAACATAACTGATTAAAATCGCAAAAATCTTCGCGCACTTCAGAGCTTATTATGAGAATAGATTTAATATATTGGATCGGGCGTCAGAATAAGATAGCTTGGGCTAGCTGCACATTGTTACTGCTAGTACTGTATATCTGTATCCTTACGTTTCTAGAGCTCCCTCAAGATATGAGCGACTTTCCCAGAGTAAATCCGATAAGAACTTTACTGGGTTCTATCGCTACTGGCCTAATAACCGCTCAAGCTCTAATATTTACCATCACCCTAGTCGCAGCCCAACTTAATGCCAGGTACTCCCACAGCATGATTTCTAGTGTATTCACTTGGCCAACTGCACTGTTAATGAGCCTGTTCATGTTTAGTTGTATCTATTCCATGATTACGCTAGCAGCGCTAAGTAGTCGCCCCTCCAGCTTCATAATAAATTTGCCTATCTCAACACTTAATATACATCCAGTATCGATCAGTATATGTTTAGCAGCCACATGTTTAATCTTACTGCTACCGTACCTTTGGTCTTTCAAAAGTATTCTTAATCCGGAATACATGGCTAGCCACGAATATCACCGCCAATTAAATAAACTGCGCAAAACTCATCAATTAGCTAGCGAAGATACATCAACATTATCTGATATAACTCTGAGCGCTTTCGGATACCGGGATTACAAGACATTCGAATTCGCTTTCAAAAAGCTGTCTGATTTATCACTCATGGCATGGCACCAGTCCATCATTGGAACTGCAGAGACCATTAACAGACATCTAATCGAAATAACTATAAACAGTATTGAAGATCCTAGATGCCCTCGCGTAGCTTACAGGGTGCTTGAAACGATGGGCGCCGACTTGGTGGCTCAATCGTCCGCGGAAGGTGCGCGGCAAATCATAATTGCACTATCAGAGATAGGTGAAATAGCTCTTGAAAAAGCCAATTACTCACTTACTAGAGAGCTATGCGCTGTAATAAGTGACATAGGAGAGAGAGGAGCCGCCAATAATCTAGGTGTGATTTCGGAAGAAGCCTCATATTCATTAGGTCAAATAGGCGAGACCGCTGCCAAACATAATTCATCCGATTTAGTGCGACAGGTATCAACTTATATTCGCCGAGTCGGATACACATCACATAGTAACAGCCAGTCTCTCGGAACAACCCAGGCGTTGAGATCACTTTGGAACATCGGTGCGTATCTTCCCATATCTATGGGAGATTCCTTAAGAACTGTTAGTCGAGAAATAGAACTTCTTGAACAAACAACCAGCACAGACCAATCTGATAAGGCATACGAATCTACACCACAAAGTGAAAGTTTAGAGGCTTTCAGGGATTATTACATTGAGAACATACGAGGCTTGAGGTAAGTTCCTTCGCCACATTACATTCTAATAACTACGCTTGGGGATTATATATCTCTGAAGTCTGTAACATATCGGACAGACCGACCATGTCAAACGCTTCACTAACAGCTAGCATATTTTCTACAAGGTGCCCTGTAGATCCAAATTGTTTTAGTTCATTCATGACGTTTGATACTACATTGCAGACTGTCAGCAAAGCACTAACCGGATATATAACTATTTTAAATCCTATATCCTCTAATTCTACAATGTTGTACAGAGGTGATTTACCTGTCTCAACGAAGTTATAGAGCATGGGCACTGGGAACAATTTAGCTATAGCTTCAACCTCGTGACGGCTCCTCAAAGCTTCCACAAATAATGCGTCAGCTCCGGCGTCAATATATTGCCAACATCTATCGATAGTGTCATCCCAACTCGTCACAGCAAGAGCATCAGTCCTTACTATCAAGGTGAAATTGGGATCGTCCCTAGCATCCACTGCTGCTTTAATCTTGGACACCATGTCGGATGTTTCTATAACTTGCTTGCCATCAAGATGTCCGCATCGCTTCGGAAATTCTTGATCCTCTAAATGGACCGCAGCTACTCCCGATCGTTCATAATCTCTGATGGTTCTCTGAACATTCAAAATTCCACCATATCCGGTATCGGCGTCCGCTATTACTGGGATATCAACAATTGAACATATGTCCCTAGCGCTAGAAATCATTTCAGTGGCCGTGGTCAATGCAAGATCTGGGTACCCATATTTCGCTACAGACGTACCTGCTCCAGTCATGTAGACAGCGGAGAATCCTGAATTTTCTATGATTTTTGCGGTGAGACAATCATACGCTCCTGGAGCAGCGATAATCCCAGGAGTTTCTAATAGAGTCTTAAACCTTTGTTTTTGATTCATGCTATTCACACCGTATGGTCTTAAGCGATTAATCCGCCATCTATTGTAAAGACTTGTCCAGTGATATATCCCGCATTGGGTGTACTCAAGAAAGCTACCAATTCTGCCACTTCCTCCCCTGATCCAAACCTACCCATCGGAATACGATTCAAGATAGTGTCTTTGGAGTCATCGGACAACTGTTCCACCATACCACCATTATCAATGAAACCCGGCGCCACTGCATTCACTGTAACATTTCTTGAAGCCACTTCCCTAGCTACAGCTTTAGTGAAACCGATGAGACCTGCCTTCGCAGCTGCATAATTTGCTTGACCTGGGTTACCTCCAATACCTACGACAGAAGAAATATTTATTATACGCCCATTTCTACGCCTTATTAATTGTGGCATTACATATTTGGTACACAGAAAAGCACTCTTTAGGTCAACGTCGATAACATTTTCCCAGTCCTCAAGGCTCATGCGCATCAACAGTTTGTCCCTAGTAATACCAGCATTATTGACTAATATGTCCACTTGCCCCCAATGCTGATTGATTTTTTCCACTACATCCGATGCTTCTGTATCCAAAGAGACATTGCCTTGTACAGTGACAGCATCGCCGCCTGCTTCGATGATCACTCTCGCTACATATTCCGCCTCATCTCGACTAGCATTGTAATTTACTCCAACCTTAGCCCCCATAGCAGCTAGTGTCATGGCTATCGCAGATCCTATACCGCGAGAGCCCCCGGTGACCAAGGCTACTTGCCCGGATAAAATATCCTGTGTGAACACTTAACCGCTCTTCGCCATTAACGCTGTGACCTCAGCCAATTCATTCCGCATACTATCTACCAGATTAAGGTCGAAACACCGTACGGCTGTATTAATTGCACCCGAAACTCCATCTGATTTAGAAGAGCCATGACCCAAGACTACAGGAGCGTTAACTCCAAACAATGGGCCACCCATCTTTCTTGGAAGGTTAGTTATGCGCCACAGATCAGAAATAATCGAATCGGCTTGGGAATTATCCATCTGCGAAGATAGTCCTTTTTGCAAGTACGATCCTAGCGCCGTTCCAAGCCCTTCAGTAAATTTCATAAGTATATTACCAACGAAACCATCACAAACTATCACATCAGCTTTGTCGGTAAAGAAATCCATACCCTCGACATTGCCAATGAAATTCATATGGCTATCATCAAATAATTTATAACATTCTTGAACTTGCCTATTACCCTTAGCCTCTTCTGAACCGACGCTCAGCAAACCCACTCTCGGATTCTCTAAGCCAATGAATGTTCTAGAAAAAGCTGTACCTAAAGCCGCAAAACTAAGAAGTAAAGACGGCCTACAATCCACATTACTTCCCATATCAACTAACATTGTCTTCGGAGACATACCAAGGAATGGGCCTCCAATACAAGGCCTTTCTAATCCGTCCATCAGTCCCAATATCATCACTGCGCTAGCCATAGATGCTCCAGTAGAACCCATAGAGACTAGTACATCAGCCGCCCCAGATTTCAATAACTTTGTCGCGACTATTATTGAAGCGTCGGGTTTTGATCTCATCGCATGAACCGGGTGTTCATCGTCCCCTATCTTATCAACAGCATGGACTACTGTAACCAAAGAATCATCATAATCATGTTTAGACAATTCTTCTTCCACAGACTTTTGATCCCCAACCAATAACACTTCTATGTCAGATACTTTAAGCGCCTCTAACGCTCCCACAACCGTTTCTTTGGGGGCAAAATCACCACCCATAGCATCAACTACCACCCGAACCCGAGACATTTTGCCGCTACCATCCATACTAATATCCTTTAATTATTCAAGGAAGCTGCTAAAAGGTCTATTTGCAGCTTTGCAGTTCCTGTGATAATTTCTTGATTATCGCGCCCGTTGATTATACCAACAGAACACTCAATAAACCTTCTATTTCTTTCCTCATGCCATTTTTCGACCTTTCCATATGATTCTATAACATCTCCTATGTAGGCAGGGCCCTTAAACCGCACTTTTAGAGAACCCGATTCTATCCAATCCAGTCCAAACTGAGATGTCATCATTTCGTAAATCAGTGATAATGTTAGCATCCCGTGAGCAATTCTATCCCCGAATGTTGTTGTTTCAGCGAACTCTTTATCGAGATGAAGTGGGTTGGTGTCCTGTGATACATCGGCATAATCATATAGTTGTTGTTCCGTAATTTTCATTGTTAAGGCAGGTAAAGATCCCAACATGGTCTCACACATAATTTAAGGATATTGCTCCTAAATATCAAAAGGTTGTAAAACTGTTGTCTTTCCGGTTTGAATAATCTCCCCCAACAAAGTAGCAACAGTGTAATCAACAGTTGTAAAGATTACCGAACCTCGTGCCCGAGATCCAGATACAATGGCAGAGCCTTGTATCTTCTCACCAAACTGTACAGACTTGAGGGCATTAATTTCCTGTAAACTGTGAATTGTACCGCTGGGCAGTTTAAGTACACTCAGTAATGCGCCTAAAATTCTGGCGGAGATAAACAACGGGGGGATAACTTCAGACGACAAATACAATTGATTCTTATCCCCAACAGCTTCCAGGTACTCTATCACTGTCTCTCGTGAAGTTTCCAATACTCCTAGATTCAGTTGTTGTTGTTCCGACATTACCCTCTAAAAACCACTCTGGCAAAGATTATATTTATGATACCCACAAAAGTTTTCATCTGAATATAAGATTGAGTAAAGTAGACATGATTAATTATCTGTTGCAATGCCAAATGCTTCGATAGCCAAATCAACTATGTATTCTCCTATGGCCAATGAGGATGTAGCCCCCGGAGATGGTGCGTTTAGCACGTGAACAGCTATGTTTCCCTGTAATATGTTGAAATCATCCGATAAACTCCCGTCCTTAGCAACAGCTTGCGCCCTAACTCCTGAGCCTCCTGTATCCAGATCTGAGCCAGATATCGTAGGGATCAATTTCTGCAGATCCCTCACGAATACATTCTTACGATAAGACCTATTCATTTCCGATATCCCAGTTTTCCAATGCTTCGCAGACATTTTCCAAAACCCCGGAAACCGCAACATATCCAACGATTCCCCAAGTTTGACATCACTTTTCTTGTAGCCTTCCCTTGACCAAGCTAACACTGCATTTGGACCAGCTTCAACCTGCCCGTGTATGTTTCTAGTGTAATGCACACCCAAAAATGGAAACCTTGGATCTGGAACCGGATATATCAACCCTTTCACCAAATATTGGCTATCTGGCTTCAGCGTATAATATTCTCCCCTAAAAGGCACAATCTGCAAATTGGTCTCCTCTCCCATAAGACGCGCCACTTTATCAGCATATAGCCCAGCGCAGTTGATAATATGCCTACCTAAAATAGATCCTTTCTCAGTCTGCACTTCCTGTATGCCAGAAGTCGGAATAATATTAGATACGCCTGCTCCCAGATAGATTTCTCCACCAGCTTCCTGGAATCGGCCCGCATAAGCTTTCGCAACCTTGACATAATCCACAATACCGGTGCGAGGCGCCCAAAGTGCTTTAACCCCATACGCATGAGGTTCGATTTCAGCTAACCTTTCCGGACCTACTATTTCTAAGCCTTGAACTCCGTTTGCTACTCCACGTTCATAAAGATCCTGGAGCCTACCCAGCTCACTCTCATCAGTGGCGATAATCGCTTTACCACACCGATCGTATTCAATCTCATTCGCATCACAAAAATCTACCAATTTCTGAACACCCGCGACGCAAAACTTAGATTTCCATGATCCCGGGCGATAATATATTCCAGAATGTATCACCCCACTATTGTGACCTGTTTGGTGCGAAGCTAATTCTGATTCTTTTTCCACTACAGCTATTTTTCCGGACGAATACCGTTCGGACAGTTGCATTGCTGTAGACAACCCAAGAATACCCCCGCCGATAATAACTACATCATATTGTTGTGATTGCATATACTACTCGAGATTAAGATTAATTGATCAACGCATATCCTAGCATCCGGACTATCTAGTGTAAATCTAACGTCATGGGCCAAAGAAATCTTATAATTCTTGACCCGTATGAATCGCTATGCTTAACTGTAGATTATCCACTATTCTTTCTCGTCTAAAAAGATAATCTCCAATAAAGGAGGATCCATGGAATTCGGCATGTTCATGGAATTCGGTACTAGACATGGTGCCTCAGAACAAGAAGCATTTACGGAAGGTTTTTCATTAGTCGATGCCGCTGAATGCTGGGGACTAGATGGAGCTTGGCTAGCTGAATTACATTTCAACCCAGGCAGATCAGTCTTGTCGTCTCCCATAACTATAGCCAGTTCAATCGCTACCCGAACCAAATCACTCAAAATAGGCATGGCGGTGTATGTCCTTCCCTTAAACAATCCGATCCGAATCGCTGAAGAGGTAGCAACAATAGACCAAATCAGCGAAGGGAGATTTGAATTGGGGATAGGTAGAAGCGGATTTCCGAGAGCTTATGATGTTTACGGGATACCATACGACCAGAGTAGGGCCAGGTTCGATGAAGCTTTGGAAATCCTGATAAAATGTTGGAGCAGCTCCGAATTCAGTTACGACGGAGAGTTCTATAAGATAAGCAATGCACATCCTACACCTCAGCCCTATCAAAAACCTCACCCTCCCATACGGATAGCCGCTACTACTCCAGAAACATTTATTAGACTAGGAGAACAAGGCTGGCCCATCTTTGTAGGGTTAAGAGGAATGGATATCAGTGAATTATCCTCAAACATCAATGCGTACCGAAAAGCATGGTCTGATTCAGAACATCCGGGGCAAGGAAAGGTCTCACTGAGAATACCCGTGTATGCAGCTGATACCGATGCAGATGCAGCTGACCAGGCCTACGACAGTATCAGTTCATATTTTGGACGAATGGGAACACTATATAGGGAAGCAGCAGGTTCTTCCGGTATTGATGCTACAGAGTTGAGAGATAATAGAGCTGATCGTTTGGCAACTATGTCTTATGAGGAAATGCTCGATACCAAAGTCGCCTTCGGTAGCCCCGGTTCACTTATAGAAAAATTTAAACATCTCGAAGATATACTCGGCGTAAACGGCATAGTAGCAGAGCTTAATCCCGGAGGTCTTATCCCCTCTGAAAAAGTCTTAAAGAGTTTAAAACTGATAACGCATAATGTAATGCCAAATTTTAAATAGTACTCACCCATAAAAATCGTGGCAGGAACTGCCAGACAGGAGACATACTTTGAGAGTCGCAATCTTGGATGACTATCAATCTATAGCAAAAGATATGGCTGACTGGAATAGCCTTTCATCGACAACCATATCTTTCTTTCCGGATCACCTATCACAGGAGCACGACTTAGTCAGTAGATTAAAGGACTTCGACATAATTATGGGAATGAGAGAGCGGACTCCTTTCCCCAAAAGTCTAATCGACCAACTGCCTAATTTGAAGCTTTTAATCACCAGCGGCGCACGAAACGCTTCCTTCGACCTAGAAGCCGCAACTAACCAGGGTATTCTAGTCTGCGGCACACAAGGCTCTGGAGAGGGCCCAACAGAGTTAACTTGGGGTTTAATCCTAGCCCTTCTGAGAAATATACCCCAAGAGGACAGGCTCACACGGGAGGGCAAATGGGGAACATCAGTTGGAATCGGATTAAAAGGTAAAACTATTGGCTTGTTAGGATTAGGCCACATAGGTTCGCTAGTTGCTAAAATAGCCAACGCATTTGACATGAAGGTTGTTGCATGGAGCCAAAATCTTACGCCTGAACGAGCTGAAGCATGTGATTCCACTCTGGTCTCGAAAACGGAATTATTCCAACTCTCGGATATTCTATCCATCCACGTCAGATTAAGTGAACGGACTCGCGGTTTAGTTGGCGAACCCGAACTAAATTTAATGAAAAAGACAGCATATTTAATCAATATCTCACGCGGTCCTATTGTAGATGAATCCGCGTTAATATCACATTTGGAATCACAACAATTGGCTGGTGCGGGTTTAGATACTTTTGATGTAGAACCTATTAGCCCAAATCACCCACTGCTGTCCCTGCCCAATGTTGTATTGACTCCTCACATTGGATACGTAACGCAAGAAGGATACAGAGCTTTCTACCAAGGGGTTGTAGAAAATATCAAGGCCTTCATGTCTGGCGAACCGATAAGAGTAATAAACCAAGAAGTATTGAATAAGAAAACTTAAGGAGGCACCATGAAAGCTGTCAGGATAAGAGAATACGGTGGAGTTGAGGTCCTTAGGTGGGAGGAATCCGACATCCCTACTCCTCGGCCACATCAAGTTCTAATAAAAGTAGAATCCTCCGGGGTAAATTACGCCGACATAATGCGACGCCAGGGGAATTACCCGGGTCCTGATTTACCTGCTACATTGGGTCTTGAAGCCGCTGGAATAATCGAACAGATAGGTTCTGATGTTTCCTCTTCTCTAGAGGTCGGGCAAAGAGTAATGGGTATGGGTCCCCAAGGAAACGCCGAATATGTAGCAATTAACGCTAATCTAGTATTTCCATATCCAAGCAATATAGACCCGCAAATAGCGGGCGGCATGCCCATAGCCTTCTTAACAGCATATCATTTGCTTCGTAGCAGAGGCCAAGTCCAAAAAGGAGATAATATATTGATTCAAGCAGGCGCCTCCGGTGTCGGTACAATAGCCACACAAATGGCACACGCTTGGGGCGCTAAAGTGATAACCACTGCTTCAACAACAGATAAACTTGAACTAAGCAAGTCTCTTGGAGCAGATGAAACTATTAACTATACCGAGCAAGACTTTGAGAAAAGCGTCATGGAACTTACAGAGGGCAAAGGAGTCCAACTCATACTTGAATGCGTTGGGGGGCAAATATTGGAAAAAAGCATCCGATGCCTAGCTCCATACGGACAACTGATAAGCTACGGCAACGCCTCCGGGATAACCGCAAACATACCATCAACTGACTTCACATCCGCTAATCGGCGTATTACTGGATTTAGCATGGGTCGTTCTCCAGTAGGAACATTAGACCATGAATCCGCTATGAAGGAATTAACTCCTATGATAGAGGCTGGCAGTTTAAAGTTAATAGTAGATCGGATACAACCCATGTCTGAAGTTGCTAAAGCCCATCAGCATCTTTCTGACAGGGGAACCCGCGGCAAAGTGATACTGATTCCTTAAAATTAGGTTATGGGGTGTGCAACATTAGTCTCCTAAATATGCACACCCCAATCCATATTAGTCATTAATTTGCTCTTCCCCTGACAGCAGACCTATTTTCAACTGGTTTATCCACCACCACAGTCGACCCCAAACTATCCTTCTTTCCGAATCGGTTAGCCCTCGCCCCAAATGATCCTTACAGGCTATAACACCCTGGCCAGCCAAAAAACCCCAGCTTCCAGGTTCATTTCTAAACAGTCCCACGACCATCTGCTGGTTTTCGCGCAAGACATTTATCAGTATCTCATTCAAATCCGAATCATTTAGTTCAAGATTTGATGACATATCAAATCCAGCCCTCCACCGACAGGGCGAACTATTTCCAAGAGATCGCCATCAGAGAGTTTAATTTTGGAAAAATTCTGTTTTTGGATAACCTCGCCATTATAACCAACTGCGACGAATTTAAGGTCTACATCGATAGTCATCAAGTAAGCTTCTAACGAGGTATTATCGCCCGCCTGGCGTGGTTTGCCATTAACTATAAGATCAATCAATTATCGGCTTCCTAACTTCGAAGTTACCCGTATATAAGTTATGTAACATTATCATATAACACATCCTTTAGTCTCTTCGCCGATTCACAAGGATCGGCAGAGCCTAATACACTGTCTATGACCGCAACACCGGAAGCTCCGGCCGATAATACGAGCTGAGCATTAGTTGGAGTTATACCTCCTATGCCCAATATCGGAATATCAACCTCGCCAGATTCTTTCATACGTCGTATCAACTCTGGCCCCTCGGGTATTTTACTTGGGTGAGAATTTGTCGGAAACATAGTACCAACAATCAAAAAATCTGCCCCGTCTTTCTCAGCGGCTATAGCACTGTTAACACTATGTACAGATTTGCCGACAAGAGCGTCCGGTCCGATAATAGTACGGACCTGCGATATTGGCTCACTGTTCTCCGGTAAATGCAGGCCAATTCCTTCTTTTTTTGCGATCCTAGCATGCCCATTTATTAGAATATGCGTTGTACTTGAAACTCTTCCGACAACACTCTGAACTAGATGTTCCAGTTTTTCACCTTCGAGAGATTTTTCCCTGATCTGAATCATATCTGCCCCACCGTTGACTGCATACGCTAAACTATCCACAAGATCATCCATATGATATCTTTGTGAATCAGTCACTACGCACAGACATGGCAATCTCAACAGCTTTTTCACTACTAATCAGCCAGGCTGTGGAACATCTGACGTTGGACTGCTCGCATTAGCATAATTTCTAGTAGGGATCCTACCCGCCAAGTACGCCTTCCGACCTGCCTCTACTCCCAATTTAAAAGCCTCTCCCATGAGAGCAGGGTCCTCCGCTTGTGCTATAGCAGTATTAACTAAGACAGCATCTGCTCCTATCTCCAACGCTTTAGCGGCGTCCGACGGAACTGCCAACCCAGCATCCACAACAACAGGAACGTTCGCACGTTCGATAATGATTCTTACTTCCTCTACTGTATGTATCCCTTGCCCTGAGCCAATAGCCGAACCAAGGGGCATCACGGTTGCACATCCTACCTCTTCAAGTCTTAAAGCTAACATAGGATCAGCGTGTATGTACGGCAACACTGTAAATCCATCTGATACCAACTGCTTGGCTGCCTCTAGAGTAGCCGAGGGGTCTGGAAATAAGTACTTCGCGTCAGGAATAACTTCTAGCTTAACAAAATCTGTCTTGGTAACTTCTCTACCCAGCTTAGCAACGAAGACAGCCTCTTCTACGGTCTGACATCCGGCTGTATTAGGTAAAATATTGTATTTATTCCAATCAATGTAATCCAGTATGGTCTTCTCATTTGGATTGTCCAGATCCAACCTCCTTATGGCTACCGTCACCATCTCTGTCCCAGACGATTCCAATGCTTGAACCATATCTTCCATACTGCGATATCTACCAGTCCCGACTATCAATCGAGATGTAAAGGTTTTACCGCCTATAACCAAATCATCAGACATTCTCTATCTCCTCAACCACCGAATAAGGACCGCTAACGTAATCGTTAGCCGGTTTATATTAATTTCAGATGCGTACCACTTAATTGATTCCTACGGCAACTTAATTTCAGCCAAGGCATCCACCAATATCCAATCCCCAAAGTGATACCAGAATCCTTAAAATGGAACATGCTTCCTGATTTTGAAAGGTATTTTTGGTTGTCTAACCCGAGATTAGCACCCGACAAATGCTAAGTCAACGTAGACAGGACTCACTCACAATCACTCTTACAACTCGTATTCCTTAACATCGTCCGTTATTATCAAATGGGCCAAAGTAATAGATTGCACTTCGTCGACATCCCAGCCCGGAGCTATTTCCTTCAAAACTAAACCTTCATGTGTTGGCTCCATGACAGCAACGTCTGTAACTATCAGTGACACACATTCTTTACCAGTAATTGGAAACGTGCACTCATCCACTATTTTTGAGTTATTGGTACGGTCGGTATGTTCCATAGCAACTATTACCTGCTTTGCCCCTGCAGCCAAGTCCATCGCACCGCCTATATTACCCACACCTCTTTCTGGCAACATCCAATTAGCCAAGTCTCCTTTTGCAGAAACCTGATGCGCTCCAAGAACGGTCACATCGACGTGGCCTCCGCGTATCATGGCAAATCCATCAACTGAGCTGAAGAAAGCCATCCCAGGCACAGTGGCCAAGAATTGACCTCCAGCATTTATCAAGTCAATATCTTGACTATCCTCATCAGCCAATGGGCCGCAATTAAGAACACCACTCTCACTGTGATAAAAGACCATGCTTTCATCTGACACAAAAGTCGACACGAGGGTAGGTATACCTATTCCCAAATTTACATATCCACCATCTGGTAATTCTTTCGCCACTCTCATGGCAACTACTTCTCTTGGCAGCCTTTCTTTATCTTCCAGCATAAACCACTCTTAATCCTGAAAATTATTCGTATGGGGAGAAATCTTTTGGTCTGATAACTATCCGATCAATATAAATGCCTGGCGTGACAATTTCATCAGGCTCCAAAGTGCCAACTTCCACTACTTCATCGACTTCGACAATAGTTATATCGGCAGCAGGGGCCATAACAGGATTAAAGTTCCTCGATGTACCCTTGTATATTACATTGCCTAATTTGTCCGCCTTATAACCTCTTATAATACAAAAATCGGCTCTCAAGCCCTTTTCCAAAATATATTCCTTACCTTTGATAATCCTAGATTGTTTACCTTCTGCAATTAATGTTCCCACTCCGGTAGGAGTGAAGAACGCGGATATACCTGCCCCCCCAGAACGCAGTCGCTCAGCAAGAGTTCCTTGAGGAACGAGCTCTAACTCAACATCACCCCTCCGGTAGGCCAATTCAAAAGCGGTAGGACGAGAAGCAGATGGCGACACTGGATACGACGCCACAGCTTTAGACACCTGCCCGTTGTCTATCAATAATGTATGGTCAATTGCTTGTTTGCCCGCTGGTGTTCCAAAATTTACTACTCTTGCTATTCCGGCTGTGTTACCTATGATAGTAAGTTCCTTCGCCCCATGGTCACGTAAAGAAACCAGCAAATAATGAGGCATTCCACCTGGACCTGCAAAGCCATCGATCATAACCGTAGCGCCATCAGGCAAATCTGACATCGCTGCAACACCGGTATCATATAATTTAGATAGCTCTGTTTCTTCTTCTTTATCCACTTCGCCATCTGTAATTGATTGTGATGATTCAATGTGTATGCTACCGTCGGCAGTCAAGTCGTCAATATCCCAGCCATCAACTAATTCTTTTAAAACGAATCCGTTGTCACCTATTTCCAAAACAGCTATATCGGTAATGATCATATCTACGCAACCAATACCATCAGGATTCACGGTACAATTACTCTTTAAGACACTCTCCCCCATACTATTAAAGTGTTTCGCTACTGCTATCACTCTCCTGGGATTATCGAGTAAATCCACGGACCACCCGGGAGCTAGCAACCCTGCCGTGCTCAGAGTTGATAGCGAAACAATATCTCCTGATGCCGTTATCTCTCCCGCCTCAACAATCGCGATATCGACGTGCCCTCCGTGCATGATCGAAGCAACATCGCTAACACCATGAAAAGAACTTCCTTGTTTATCCTTAGAAGACTTTGAAGCGCCGTGTGTTGAGATCAATCCTCCATACCCATCTATTATCCACGCGTCGGGCGCACTAGATAAACGTTTCCCAATTACATCCGCCATTCCATGCCCAACGGCAACAACATTACCAGGTCTTATTTCCCGGGCTACTTTAAATGCCAATTCATCTAAACTTAGGACCTTTTTATCAAGCATATGCTGGTACCACCATCTCTTTACGATTGTCCAGACTGGATTAACCGATTCACGAATATACCAGGAGTGATGATTAATTCTGGATCTAAATCTCCAGCGTCGTAAATATCAGTTACTTCAGCAATCGTTATATCAGCTGCCATGGCCATGACTGGCCCCCAATTTCTTTCCATTCCCTTGTATATGAGATTACCCAAGTTATCGGACTGTTGCGCTCTTACCAAAGCAAAGTCACCTCTCAATGCCTCAAGGAAAAGACATTGTCTACCATCAATCTCTTGAGTCTCGTATCTAGTAGACCAAGAAGTACCGATTCCAACCGGCGTAAACACACCGCCTAGACCGGCCCCACCCGCACGAAGTTTTTCGGATAATAATCCTTGAGGTATCACTTCTATTGACAAATTGCCAGAACTCCATTGAGATTCAATCAAACTGCCAGTATTCTGATAGAACGGAAAAGCGGTGATAAGTCGAGAAATCTGACCCCTCTTAAGCAAAGGGTCTAAGGCAGTCAATGGAAACGCACCAAATTCACTGCAAGGAGAAAATACGCACACCAATTCAGATATATCTTTATCTGCGAGGGCGTTGATTAACGTCTTTGGTATGCCATATTGTGAGATACCTCCGATCAACAAAGTAGCACCACTAAATACATCCGCTAAAGCATTCTCAGACGAGGCATAAACTTTCCTAGCAGCCATAGCACCTCCATTCAGTCCTTATGCAGATCATACAACACTCTTTTATTGTCAATGGTTATTTCACAATTTCTAAAAATAGCCGCCCCACTATCGCGAGACGGCTATAACTAAACGCTATACTACTTGGGTATAGATCTATACTAGTAGTCCATTGGCGGCATAGCAGGAGCTGCTGGAGTAGGCTCTGGTATTTCCGTAATCATGGACTCAGTTGTTAATACCATTGCCGCAACGCTAGCAGCATTTTGCAGTGCATACCGCGTAACCTTTACGGGATCAACGATGCCTCGTTCTAGCATAGGCCCAAATTCGCCGACTTCTGCATCGTAGCCATAATCATCTGCTTCCTCTTTGACCTGGTTCAGCACAACAGCTCCTTCTGAGCCTGCATTCTCAACAATGAGCTTTAGAGGTTGTTCTACAGATCGTCGGATTATGTTGACGCCAATCTCTTCATCTTGAGTAAGACCAGAGATCTGATCAAGAGCTCTAGAAGCTCGTACCAGTGCGACTCCACCACCGGCTACTATACCTTCTTCCACCGCTGACCGAGTAGCTGACAGAGCGTCTTCTACTCTTGCCTTGCGCTCTTTCAGTTCGATTTCTGTTGCTGCTCCTACCTTAATCACAGCAACACCACCAGATAGTTTTGCCATTCTTTCCTGTAGTTTCTCTCGATCAAATTCAGATGTTGTCTCTTCAATTTGAGTCTTTATCTGATTTATTCGAGCTTGGATAGCGGCTTCCGAACCTCCACCATCTACTATAGTGGTTTCGTCCTTAGTAGAAGATATAGTTCGAGCGCTCCCAAAGTCTTCAATATCTGCAGTATCTAATTTGCGACCGGTTTCCTCGCTTATGACTGTTCCACCACACAGAATAGCTATATCTTCCAACATAGCCTTTCTACGGTCTCCGAAACCTGGAGCTTTTACTGCTAGTATGTTTAACGTTCCTCGCAGTTTATTAACTACTAATGTTGCCAGAGCTTCTCCGTCAACGTCTTCTCCGATTACTACAACATTTTTCTTTCCGATCTGAAGAAGTTTCTCCAGCGCGGGGAGAAAATCTGCTACCGCAGAAATTTTCTTGTCTGTAATTACCAATGTTGCGTCTTCTATCACTGATTCCATACGATCGGAGTTAGTGATGAAATAAGGAGAGATATACCCGCGGTCTATCTGCATTCCCTCAACATATTCGATTTCGTCAGCCAATCCTTTGGATTCTTCAACGGTTATTACTCCGTCCTTTCCTACTTTCTCCATTGCTTCCGCAATAGTTTCTCCTATGGCATCTTCATGAGCTGACAAGCTTGCTACTTGGCCAATTCTTTCCCTTGTTTCAACTGTCTGAGACATTGACTGGAGTTCTCCAACAACTGACTCTACAGCTCGCTCGATACCCCTCTTGATAGCCATAGGGTTGGTACCGGCTGTCACGTTTTTAAACCCTTCGTTAATGATTGCCTGTGCAAGGACTATTGAGGTTGTCGTGCCATCACCAGCAGCGTCGTTTGTCTTTGTTGCGGCTTCTTTCAGTAACTGAGCCCCCATATTCTCGAAAGCATCTGGAAGTTCAATTTCCTTGGCGATAGTCACTCCATCGCTGCAAACTAATGGAGGTCCGAATTTCTTATCTAGAACTACGTTTCGACCTCGCGGTCCCAAAGTTACCTTAACCGAATCAGCCAGTACATCTACTCCGATTCTCAGAGTTTTGCGAGCCTCTTCGGAGTATGCCAGTTTCTTAGCAGGCATTGCATCGTCTCCTTATACTAATCTACTTGATAATATTATGATATTTTCGCTAAAACATCGCTTTCGCGCAGTATGAGGTACTCGTCGTCGCCGTCTTTGTATTCAGTACCAGCGTATTTAGAGTAGATTACTTTATCACCTGCGCTTAATTCCATGGCAACACGAGTTCCATCATCAGTGACTCTGCCAGGACCCACCGCCACGACTTCTCCCTCCTGTGGCTTTTCTTTCGCCGTATCTGGAAGGAATATTCCGCCTTTGGTTGTTGACTCTTGTTCGCTAGGTTTGACAATAACTCTCTCACCCAACGGTTGAAGCGTTACTTTGGTTACCACTTTTGCCTCCTTCTCTGTTTACTCACAGTAACGTTCTGTTTATTACGTGCGATTTCACACATCATGCATTCCACAGAGATGTGCTAAATTATCGTAAATAAGCAGGACCTACTTGTCAAGAGATAAAGTGAACATTAACATCTTTACTGAGTCTTACGATTTAACCACGTAGAGAACGGGCATGAATAACAACAAAGCGTACGTGACTATCAAAGATAAAATCGCAACTGTAGTGCTAAACAATCCTTCTGAAATGAATATTATAGACGAAGACATGGCGAGTAAACTCAACGGGATTTTGGAGCAATTACATGAAGATGAGAGTATCTCCGTCATGGTTATTTCTGCTACAGGATCTGTCTTCTCCTCAGGACGAACATCAATTAGTCCCGAACGTTCCCTTGAAGAACGCAGACGAATATTATCTGAATTGAATATTTCTAAGAATTTAACGAACCTTCGCATCCCTACCATATCTAGCATCAACGGCGATGCTATGGAACATGGCTTGGAAGTAGCTCTCTGCACAGATATACGATTGTGCACCACCTCGGCGCGATTCCGATGCAATGATCTCTTTAATGGATCGGATTTTCCGATAGACGGCGGTACCCAGAGATTGCCGCGAGCTATTGGCGCCTCTTGGGCCATGGATATGCTGCTTACAGGTCGTACGGTATCTTCCCAAGAAGCCTTATTAATCGGATTGGTAAACAGAGTAGTAACAGATGATAGCCTTGAGAAGACCACTGGTGAACTAGCGGCATTAATTGCTTCTGGCGCTCCTGTTGCAAATCAATATGCTAAAGAAGCCGTTTACTGCGGCATGGAAATGAGTCTCACGGAAGGATTACGACTAGAAACTGATCTGAATGTCATACTACAAAGCACATATGATCGATCAGAAGGAATCGAGTCTTTTCTTCAAAAGCGCTCTCCCAAATTCGAAGGGAGATAATCACACAAAAGGACACCACCAAGTGCAATTAAAACTAGATCTACACACTCACATTTGGGAAGCATTTAACTTCCAACCAGTATCACTGCAGATCGTGGAGCAGGTCATAGCAGAAGTAAAATCAAAAGGCATAGACGGAATCGCTATAACCGATCACCATAACAAGGACTGGGCTTTCCAGTTTTGCAAAATAGCCGAAGAACATTTTCCCGGCCAGATCATAGTAATACCTGGTTGGGAGATAGAAGTTAGACCTCCGGACAGTCCTTTCGACGAATATCAAGTGACCGAATTATTTTTGGATAGCGGTGACATATTTCGCATATACTGCCACCCTGGATATTACAGTCCGAATATAATAATCGAGGAGAACATCCACGCTATAGAAATAGATAACTACATCCATAACTGGCACATTAGAAAACAACAGGTTCAAAAGGTCGCAGACGAATACAATCTAATGACCGTGCAAGTCAGCGACGCGCACAATATAGAAAACGTAGGCCTAAGGTACACTGAACTCAATCTTGACGAACTGTACCGACGTGCTTCAGGGACTCCTTTCTAATGAATTCTGCATACTCCACCATACGCGTAACAAAAAATAACAATACCGCTCGCATTTCACTTAATAGACCAAAATATCTTAACGCTTATAACATTCAAATGAGGGATGAATTTTCTCAAATATTGAACCTTATGAAACACGATCCAGATATTCGTTGCGTACTAATCACCGGAGAAGGATCTGCTTTTTGTGCTGGGGCAGACTTAACTGAATTCGGTAGCGCTCCTTCCCAAACAGTTGCTCGATATGTTAGGTGGCAGAGAGATGTATGGGGGCAGATGATATCACTTCAAAAACCCATAATTGCAGCTGTTCACGGGTATTGTATCGGTTCGGGATTAGAAATAGCCCTCTTAAGTGATATCAGAATCGCAAGTGAGAACACGATTTTCGCCATGCCTGAGACACATTTAGGAATGATTCCAGCTGCAGGCGGGACACAAACTTTACCCCGCGTGTCACGAACCTCTCCCGCATTAGATATTCTGTTAACAGGGGAGAGATTGAACGCCAGCATGGCTTTATCATCAAAAATAATTTCACGAGTGGTATCGGATGACCAATTATTGCAATATGCCAATGAAATGGCTAATGAGGTCTCATGTATTTTGCCTCAAAAATCAGCCGCACTAAAATTAGCAATTGAAAACCAAGGCAGCCTTTGGCGATCTGAATCTTTTCCTTTGGAAAACACTTAGGTAGTCTTGGAATATAATACAAGCTGATCAAACAGTTATGCACAACATTTTTCACTCGGGGTGAAAGTCTTGAATACTTCTGAATTCCTAACCATCACAAACCTTATTGTTCCTGAAAGAACAGCTCTAATTTTCGACGATGCCAAAACAACTTTTTCAGAGCTGCAAGATCGGGTCAACATGCTAGCGAATGCTATGTCCAACATGGGAATACGTAAAGGCAGTAGAGTTGCTTTCATGCACGTAAACACTAACCAAGCAATTGAAATATATTTCGCTACGGCTCAACTCGACGCAATTTATGTCCCAATTAATTTTCGCGCTAAAGAAGACGAGCTGCACCAGATGCTTGAAATATCTCAACCAGATTTGTTGTTCATAGGTAATAGATATCTCCCATTAACCCACAGTCTGATTGACAGAAATACTTTGCAAAAAGATCAACTTATAACTCTCGATTTTCAAGAAACCGATACATTCCAATACTATGAGGGTATGTTAGAGGGTCAATCTAAAGACCAAATGCATTTTCCGGAAGATGATGATTCGGACACCACAGTCATAATGTTCACCGCTGGTACCACCGGTACCCCAAAAGGCGTCATGTTAAGTCATAATAGTTTCTCGTCTTACTTGCTTTCCACAGTATCTCCAGCCGACCCAGATATAAATGAAACTAATTTGATTACGGTTCCGTTTTATCACATAGCAGGGCTACAGGCAGCACTAGCAGCGATTTACGGCGGGCGTACAATGGCGATAATGAGGCAATTTGACCCTCTAGATTGGCTCAGAACCGCAGAGGATCATAAAGCAAACAGAGCGATGCTCGTGCCAACAATGCTAAAACGGATCATCGAACACCCAAATTTTGGGGAGTTCGATTTATCAAACCTGAGCGTCATTACATATGGAGCAGCACCAATGCCGTTAGATGTCATCAAGAGATCAATCACAAATTTTCCTAACACGATGTTCATAAACGCTTTTGGACAGACTGAAACAGCATCTACAATTACCATGTTGCCCCCAGAAGATCACATATTGGAGGGATCTCCGTCTGACATAGAAAGAAAGTTGAAGCGACTCACATCGATTGGCAAACCATTGGAAGATGTAGATATATTGATAGTGTCAGAAGCAGGGGAACCAGTCAACACAGGAGAAATTGGCGAAATAGTGGCTCGTGGAGATAGATTAATGACTGGATATTGGAATCAAGAATCAGCCACATCAGAAACAATAAAATCCGGATGGCTTTACACCGGAGACTTAGCTTATCAAGACGAAGACGGTTACATTTTTCTAGCCGGAAGAGCAAAAGATTTCATTAAACGAGGAGGAGAAATGATATCTCCCGAAGAGGTTGAACAAGTTCTTAGGTCCCATCCCCAAGTGTCTGATGCAGCTATCATAGGGACCCCAGACGATGAATGGGGAGAAGAAGTAGTCGCTGTCGTCGTTGCTGCGACCACGGCACCATCTGAAGATAGTCTAATAGAACATTGTGGAGAACATCTAGCAAGTTATAAGAAACCAAAATATGTATTCTTCCTCGACGAACTCCCTCGAAACGCTATGGGTAAAGTGCTCAAAAGAGATCTTAGAGAGTTATACAGTTAGCATCAGTGGATAATATCAGCCTAAGGAGGCATACGGACATGAAAATTACAATCATGGGTACAGGCGGCGTCGGCGGTTACTTCGGAGGCCTTTTAGCTAGAGATAATCCTGACGTAACGTTCATAGCTAGAGGAGAGCATCTCGCAGCGATTCAATCAAAAGGCTTACAAGTAAACAGCCAAAATGATGGCACCTTTACTGTTTACAACGCTGCTACGGATGACCCGTCCAGTCTCCCTAAGCAAGATCTAATTTTATTCACTGTGAAAATGTTCGACAATATTTCCGCAATGGACTCAATAAAGCCTATTGTAGGCGACGATACCACGATTCTTACACTTCAGAATGGGGTAAGTAACGGATACGATCTATCGGACGTATTCGGAAGTGAACGTGTCATGATCGGCACAGCTATGCTAGAAGGACGAATATCTGAACCCGGAGTAGTAACACAAGGAGGGCCTGGCGCAGCCCACTTCGGAGAAATGTACCGCGGCATTAGTGAAAGAGGCAAACATCTACTTTCCATTTTTCAGGCTTCCAACTGGAAAGTGGAACTCCAGGAAAACATGCTCGATACGTTGTGGAAGAAGTTTGCCTATTTATCAGCATGTGCATCCACTTGCACCGCTAGTAATTCAAGCATGGGAGAAATGCGTTCTGTCCCGGAAACCCGTGACCTAATACTCAACGCTATAGCCGAAGGATTCGAGGTCGGTAGAGCGTACGGCGCACCAATCGCAGATGACGCAATGGATTGGGCTATTTCAGCACTAGATAATTTCCCTTATTCTGGAAAATCCTCAATGGCTAAAGACTTCGCTGAAAATCGCGCAGTAGAACTTGAAGGATTAACCGGAACCGTCATAAAAATGGGGAAACGCCTAAACATCAATACCCCAATCAACGACATGTTATATGCTGTACTAAAACCATGGGCAGAACGCATAAATCAACAAAATGGAGCTTGAATCCCAATATTTATAACGGATGAGCGAAACTTAGCTCATG
>PBPE01000047.1 GCA_002724585.1 Dehalococcoidia bacterium
CTCTCATTTTCTTCGGAAGCCGGGGAGAGGCAATGCTCATACGAGACGAGCTTGCGCGTGCCGCCGCTGGGCGCAAGAGTTGCTGAGTATAATGCGAATGTTGCTGGTCTTGCAGACTTGAAAGGCCAACCCGTGCAGATATCGGCCCGCTCTAACGGCACTTTTAAAACGCATTTAATGTGTACCGATAAGGCATTTACCCGAGCTTCGATCGATCATTTTTAAAGATGGCATTCAACTACATTATCCCAGTTATCACAGCTATTCCGAGTGGTTATCAATGCGACCTTGTGCTGCCCCTGGATGCTATCGGCGCTCGTCTCATTGATGGTGAAGGGAATGTCGTTATCCGTCGCCGGGTGTATTGCGAGGGCGAGTTGCTAGATAGCCAGGAAACGCAGGTGGCCTTTGAGGGTGGAATTTGCAAACAGCCTCTATTGAACCGATTCACCGCCAAGATAACGCGCGACGATGGTGTTACCTCGGCTGGTTATCTGGAGACGGCAATTTTATCGTTGGATGGGGACGAAATTTTTTCTAACCATATGCCTCCGGGTTTTTATGCCATTCTTTCGACTGATGGTAAGAAATCTGTTTTTACGGATGGCAGTTTGAAATTTGCATCGCCTGAGATTATCGGACAAATCGCCAAATTTGGGCGTTATGTCGATACCTACCCGATCGTACATCTGGATCGAGACCGTGACTACGGAGAGAGCCTATTTTGCATTAATCCTTTCAAGCGAGGGGTTTTGGTCCAAATTCTCGGCAGCAATGGTCGGTCAATCAAGCGAACTCGCGTGGAACCAATGAGTGCACTTATAGTTCCTCTAAACGAATTGCTTGGGCGTGAAGATTGCCGTTGGACCGGGCGGGTGCATTTGTCTGCAACTAACAGATTGGTGGTATTTACCGTAAAGCACTCTTTGTCGGACCCGACATTGATAAACGATCTGGAACATATGGATGCATTTCGCGCTGAGCCCAGTCATATGTCATCTCTTCAATGGTTGCGCCAAAGAGTTGGCAAGTTTTTAAGTAATAGGGGCTTTATGCCCTTTCGGGTGTCGTAGGCATTCGTCGGTATTGCAACAATAAGTTCGTAAAAAGATAGTGATGGAGGAAATGTTCGGTCTACGCAATCGATCCGCGGTCGTCACTGGTGGCCTCGGGCAGATTGGCATGGCCATTAGCCTTGCATTGGAAGAAGCTGGCGCGAGCGTCGTGATCATCGACTGCGACGAGGAAGCCTGGAATGCCGAGCTGGCCGGCCTTTCTGCCGACGGCCGGAAGTTCTCGTTCTTTAATGCGGATGTGTCGAACGCCGAGTTGGTTCCGGAAGTTGTCCAAAGCGCGGACGATCGCACTGACGGGTTCGATATCTGGGTGAATTGCGCCTATCCCAGAACCGAAGATTGGGGAAACAGGCCGGAGAACGATCGTCCGATCAGTTGGCGCCGCAATGTCGACATGCAGATGACGGCGACATGTTTGTACGCGGATCGTGCGGCGCAACATATGGCGGCGCGAGAGGGAGGCTCGGTCGTCAATATTGCCTCGATTTACGGTGTGGTTTCGCCGAATTTCCTCGTATACGAGGGCACAGATATGATTTCACCGGCCGCTTACTCAGCGATTAAGGGCGGGATAATTAGCCACACGAAGTTCATCGCGATGTACTATGGACGTTCGGGGGTGAGGGCCAATGCCGTGTGGCCGGGCGGTGTTGCGGCGAACCAGCCTTCGTCGTTCGTGGAACGTTATAACGATCAAACGGCGCTTGGAAGAATGGCGGAAGCCGAAGAACTCGGGCCGGCCGTTGTTTTTCTTGCCTCGGAAGCGGCGTCTTATATCACTGGCGCGACTTTGATGGTCGACGGCGGATGGACCGCGAATTGAAACTGGAATATAAGCCCAACGGGTTCAATCGGATGCGGCCGGAGCTTTTGGGCGCCAAGACCAAACTGGTCGTCTTTTCGGAGTGCCATGTTGAAGACCCGGCTTATCTTTCATGGCTTCACGATGTGGATGTCGTGCGTACCATTGGACGACCGGATTACGTATTGAAGCCAGTGGAACTGTCCGAGGTCCAGGCATATGTCGAGGCCGTCTCAAGTTCCGAAAACGATTTGTTTATGGCAATGCATCTCCGCGAAACAGGACAGTTCGTAGGGACGGTCAAGGCCGGTCACATTGATTGGTATTCCGGGACGGCGGATGTTATCAGTGGTATGGAATCTCCAACTTCTGGGAAGGTTTTTCTCTATGGGAAACCAGTTAAACGATTCCATCCCAGAGAGATGCTCATGCAAAAGGTGGGTAGAATCCCGGAAGACCGTCAAGGTTATGGAGTTCTAGGTGACATGAATTTTGCTGAGAACGTAATCTCCGAAGTTTATAAAAATCCGGATTACAGTAAATTAGGATTTCTTAATCTTAAAAACCGACAAATTTTTGCTGATAAGGTTGTTCAGGAATTTGATGTCAGGGGTGTAAAAAATCATGCGCCGGTAAGACTTCTTTCCGGAGGAAACATGCAAAAACTAATTTTAGGCCGTGTATTGCTGCAAGAACCAAAATTTATTCTTGCCCATCAACCTGCAAGAGGTCTAGATATTGGAGCCGCATCTTTTGTATATGAACGCTTGCTCGATGCCAAAATGCAGGGGTGTGGAATTTTGCTGATATCTGAAGACCTGGAAGAATTGCTCAGGATTTCTGATAGGGTCCTTGTCATTCACAGGGGAAAAATAATTGAAGCTGGGAATGCAGGTACTCTTTCAACCACAAATCTGGGTCTGCTCATGGCCGGAAGGCAAGCTGATGCGTCTTGAACCTAGATCAGAAGTTTCTCCTATCCGCTTAATTTTGGCTCCTATTGCTGCTGTCATTGCAAGTCTGCTGCTTTGTTCAGGNCTNATANTGTGGAGTGGGNCNTCTGTTTTCGAAGCNTACTGGATGATGNTGAAAGGTTCTATNGGCTCNGCTTTTGCTCTTGCTGAAACNCTTTCCCGCGCAACTCCCCTTATCTTTACGGGGCTAGCTGCGGCAGTCGCTTTCAGAGCAAGATTCTGGAACATCGGAGCGGAGGGGCAACTCTATGCAGGAGCACTTATGGTAACTTTTCTCGGAACGGGAGAAATGAACATCCATGAGGGGCTTCTCCCTCTAATTCTATTTTTTGGAAGCTTTACTGCAGGCTCGCTCTGGCTTTTTCTCCCTTCGCTAATCAAAGTCCGATTCCATGTGGATGAAGTCGTTACTACTCTGCTTTTGAATTTTGTCATGATACTCCTGGTGAGCTTGCTGCTGGAAGGACCTTTGAAGGACCCCATGGGATTGGGCTGGCCACAGTCAGCTCCGGTTTTGGAATCTGCTGAGTTGCCGCGACTATTTCAGGGACTGAGGGTACACGCAGGTTTAATTATCGCTATCATTCTTGCAATAGTGATTTGGCAGATTCAGATACGAACTACACTAGGTTACGAAATGCGGGCGGTTGGTTTCAGCCGAGATGCCTCCCAATTCGCGGGAATGCGTGTCGGTAATATTTTGCTGATCACTGCATTGATCTCAGGTGGACTGGCTGGTTTGGCTGGTTACAGTGAAGTTACAGGATTGAAAGGAAATCTGACCCTTGATTTAAGTCCAGGTTTTGGTTATACCGGGATCGTTGTTGCTATGCTGGCACAGCTTCATCCTCTTGGCGTCATTGGTTCAGCTTTTTTCGTGGCATGCATTTTTGTGGGCGCAGATGCCATGAGCCGCTCCGTGGGGGTTCCTAACTATATAGCTGACGTGGTGGTAGCCACTTCCCTGCTTTGTATGCTGGTATCCATGCTTCAAGTAAAATATCGAATACGCTGGCAATAGGTATGGATTGGTTAGAGATTTTGTGGACAACTAGTTTTTGGGTTGCAGCGGTCAGGATTGCAACTCCGTTGATCTTGGGAACTTTGGGAGAATTGGTGTGCGAGCGGGCTGGAGTGCTTAACCTCGGGATAGAAGGAATAATGACATTGGGTGCGATGGCCGGTTGGATGTCGGTTTATATGGGAGCCGATCTTTGGACCGGGGTTATTTTGGCAGCGATGGTGGGTGCTCTTTTGGGAGCATTGCATTCACTGCTTACGGTTTTACTTGGTTTGTCCCAGCATGTTACCGGTATCGGCATCACACTTCTGGCTTCCAGTTTGACTTATTACATCTACAGGTTGGTTCTTCCTGAAGTGACTTCTCCCCCCCGCATTGAGGCTTTTACAAATTATCCAATTCCACTCCTCTCAAAGATCCCCTGGATTGGAGAATCATTTTTCAACCAGAGTCCATTGACTTACCTAGCAGTCATACTGGTGATTATAGTAGGCTTTATTCTCTATCGTACTCCTCTCGGACTTGCCGTCAGGACAACCGGAGAGAATCCTTCAGCCGTCGAGGCTCAGGGAATGAATGTAATTGGAATCCGGACAGGTGCGGTGATGTTCGGAAGCGCCTTGATGGCTATTGCAGGAGCCTTCCTAACCATGTCTGCTTTCAATGCATTCTTTTTCAACATGGTAAACGGAAGAGGCTGGATATGTATTGCGCTTGTTATATTCGCTTCATGGAACCCCGGAAAAGCTTTGTTTGGGGCTCTGCTATTTGCTGCTTTTGACGCATATCAGATGAGACTTCAGCAAGTTATTGGTTCTGTCATACCCTATCAGATATTTCTAATGCTTCCATACTTGCTTAGTATAATTGCGCTCATTCTTATTTCCAGGCGAGTTGCAGTACCACAAGCACTAATGATCCCCTATCGCAAAGGAGAAAGATGATTCATAACTTCTAAGTTCAAAATAATTTGTTTGTATCTATAATTATACTTTGGTGGGTTTCAGATCACTGTTATTATGTGAATATAGACAGAATTATGGTTATGATTAACCCATATCATGCTGAAATTCCTCATTAATTAAATTTTAACTTTATAAATTTGGAGTGACAATTGAATTGGAATGTTTATTTGTCTGGAGAAATCCACACAAACTGGAGAGATGAAATATATAAACAAACAAAAGACTTGGGTTTAGAAATAAAATTTTCAGGTCCTGTCACTAATCATGAAGCTTCAGATGATTGTGGAGTCAAAATATTAGGCAAAGAAGAGTTAAAATTTTGGCATGATCATAAGGGAGCGAAAATTAATGCAATCAGAACAAGAAAAGCCATACAAAATTCTGATATTGTTGTAGTTAAGTTTGGTGAAAAATATCGCCAGTGGAACGCAGCTTTTGATGCGGGCTACGCATCAGCTTTGGGTAAATCTTTAATTATAATTCATTCAGGAGAACATCAGCATGCTCTTAAAGAAATTGATGCGGCGGCTTTAGCAGTTGTTGATGATTTACATAAAGTTGTAGAAATATTACGATATGTCATAGAAGGAAAACTGTAATGTGATGCAGATACCTAATTGATAAACCTAATGACAAAACCAGCTTGACGAATTTAATGAGCAACTCTCTAATTGTCGTGCTGGTCTATTCGCCGTTACCTTTCTAACGATATCTTCAAACTTAAACTTTGCAATTTGCAGGAAATATTTTTTTACGCTGCATTTTAATAAACTGCTTTCTATTAGTAGCAATGCATTCATTAATAATTGCTAGAGAAGGTAAAGAAAATGACTCTGATAATCAGAGTTTCATTAAAAAGACTACTGAAATCGTTGATGATACTCATCATCTCTTATCTGAACAAATCAGTTCTGTTTCTGATGAATTGGATTCTTTTTTTGGTGAGGAAAGAATGGATGGAGATTTCAATAAAAGTAAAATCAGATTTAATTTCATCACAACTTTTGATAACGAGGGA
>PBPE01000048.1 GCA_002724585.1 Dehalococcoidia bacterium
CTAGTTGAAATATGTGGTCATCGAATAGGATCAATTCGTAGGACATTCAACGATGTTGGTGCAATGGCGCCTGCCGAACCATTTGGATTGCTAGGTAGTAACGGTTATATGGAAATCGTAGTTCCTAATGGAAATGCTGCCCAGTGGTTATCTGCGTCATCTGGGGTCCAAGTGATTTTTTATCCTTGACCGTAGAACAATCTCCTATTGACATAGGATGACCGGATGCTACCATGAGACCCAATCGGGATTAGACTCGGAATAAGATATCGTGGGAGAAAAATGTTATGGATTTGAGTCGCGATACCTTGATTAGTCTGTACAAGACTATGACAACAATTCGGCATTTTGAGGAAAGAGGTATTCCAGAAACAGGGCAGCGTCAGATGTCGGCATCAGTTCATTCTTCGGCGGGTCAAGAGGCAGTGCCAACTGGTATATGTGCCCATCTAACGAATGAAGACTATATAGGCAGTACTCACCGAGGCCACGGACACTGTATAGCCAAAGGCGTCGACCCGAAAAACATGATGGCTGAGTTGTTTGGTCGTTCCACAGGTAACAACAAGGGCAAAGGTGGATCGATGCATATAGCAGATATGAGCAAGGGAATGTTGGGAACCAACGGAGTCGTAGCGGCAAGTGTCCCCCTGGCAGTCGGGGCGGCACTGACGTCGAAACTAAGGAATTTTGGCAGAGTTGCAGTAGCATTTTTTGGAGATGGCGGAGCTAACCAGGGTGTCTTACATGAATGCATGAACTTAGCTTCAGTCTGGAAATTACCAGTCATATTTTGTTGTGAAAACAACGGGTATGCGGAATCCACCCCTGTGTCATACGGATTATCTGTGGCTAATGTAGCTGATAGAGCCGCAGGATATGACATGCCTGGGATCCATGTCGATGGTATGGATGTATTTGCCGTATATGAGGCAGCCGGAGAAGCAGTGGCTAGAGCACGCGCCGGTGAAGGGCCATCTTTATTGGAATGCCGTACTTACAGGTTCTACGGTCATACCGTTTTCGACGACCCTCTCAGCTATCGAACTAAAGAGGAACAAGACCACTGGCGAAGTAGAGATCCGCTGAAGTTATTCAGGGAGATGGTTGTGCCTGAGGGTTTGGTTACTGAAGAAGAGCTAAACCAAATGGATGATGAAGCTGAAGCGTTGATGGAAGAAGCTATTAAGTTTGCTGATGAAAGTCCAATGCCTGACCCATTGGAGCTCTATGACGATGTCTATGTTGACTATCCTGTCGATATGATGCGTCGAGGCGCAAATATGGATATATAGATCTAGTAACGATTCGATCTGTTATTTCTCGGATAGGAGTTTAATATGACCACAGATATCATGAGTACCACAGTAGATAGAGAGATCTTGTACCGCGAAGCTATAAACGAAGCCTTACGACAAGAGATGGAGCTTGATGAGACGGTTATTATCATGGGGGAGGAGATAGCCGGCGGAGCGGGTCTGGAACATCTGGGTATTGTCGACGCATGGGGTGGGCCTTTCCGTACAACTGTAGGGTTAATTCAACAGTTTGGAAAAGAGCGCATATTGGATACCCCATTATCTGAAGCAGCGTTCGTTGGTACGGCTATAGGAGCTGCTTCGACGGGAATGCGAGCTGTTGCTGAGCTAATGTTCGTGGATTTTGTCGGGGTTTGTATGGACCAGTTGCTAAACAATGCAGCTAAGATGCGGTATATGTTTGGTGGTCAGGTTAAAGTTCCGTTTGTGTTGTTGACTAGAATCGGGGCTGGGTTCGGAAGTGCTGCCCAACATTCAGAATCCTTTTATTCCATATTCAGTCATATCCCTGGATTAAAGGGGGTAGTTCCATCGGATCCATATACGGCGAAAGGGCTGCTAACGGCAGCAATACGAGATGATGACCCTGTAGTTTATTTCGAGCATAAAGGTCTTTATCTTGATAAGGGCGCAGTACCAGAAGAGCCGTATGTTATACCGTTGGGTAAAGCTCGAACAGTAAGGCCAGGTAAAGACATCACTCTAGTTGGAATATCAAGGATGACATGGGTTTGTACCGAAGCAGCGGAAGAACTGCAAAAACAAGGGACGAACGCAGAGGTAATCGATCTGCTAAGTGTTTCTCCAATAGATTATGACCATATCATTGATTCGGTACGCCGGACTCATCGCCTCGTAGTAGTCGATGAGGACACACCTGTGTGTAGCCTTGCCTCGGATATCTGTGCAAGGGTGGCTGAGGAGGCTTTTGATTATTTGGATGCTCCTCCATCGAGGGTAACGGCTCCACATACACCAGTGCCATATAGTAGACCTCTAGAGAATAATTACGTGCCAAATGCGGCAAGGGTAGTGAGAACGGTACAGGGTTTAGTTTCCTGACCGATCTATAAAAAATAATACACATTAAAGGAGTTATACATGACTACTGTAGGGAGCGGAAAATACACGTACGAACTGATTGAAAGCTGGGCCAAACTTCCAGCCGGGGAAACTTTCGGCATGGTTAGTGCTGTAGCGACAGATTCGAAAGGAAATGTATATGGTTTCCAAAGAAAAGAGCCGCCAATAGTAATCTTTGATCCAGAAGGAAATTACATCGGCTCATGGGGTTTGAGCGCTATCGAAAACCCACACGGCATATTCATTGAAGATGACATAGTTTACATAACCGATAGAGAAGACTCGGTCTGTCTGAAATATACATTGGACGGTAAGCCTCTACAGATACTGGGTGATCGTGGTGTCCATTCGGACACTGGTTGTGAAGTGCCTGGTACGTTGGTCCCAAGAGCTGCAGGACCATTCAACTATCCGACAGAAATGGTTCCGTCACCATCGGGTGATTTATATGTATCTGACGGGTACAGAAATGCCAGGGTCCATAGGTTCTCAGCTGATGGTCAACTTAAATCATCCTGGGGGCAACCTGGTAAGGGTGGGCCAAATGAGTTCCACTTGGTTCACAGCATGATGGTTGGCGCCGATGGACTGTTGTATGTTTGTGATAGGGAGAATAACAGGGTTCAGATATTTGATGATGATGGAGAATATCTGAACATGTGGACGGACTTGCTTCGACCTATGGATATATCACAGGATAAAGATGGAGTGTTCTGTATCAGTGAAGGCGGCAATGATGCTCGGCAAGGACATACTGAGGATACCGATTCAAGAATCAGCCTCATGAACAAAGAAGGAGAGCTCTTGGCTCGATGGATAATAAGGGGTGGTCATGGTAGTTGGATTGCTCCTAATGGAGATATATACGTTGGTGTTCCAGACGGAGTTGGCATTGATAAATATGAACGAAAAAGTTAGATGACACAATCATAGTTTAGGTATATCTGCGGTTCTGTGGCGTAATTTCTATAGTTAGTTCTATGAAAATTACGCCATTTTAGTTTTTAGATAGCAGTCGTTCTAGGTGAAAAAACTTCTGCACACTACCCTGTCGTACGTCTGACGTTCTTTTACTAATCCGGCATTCATTAAGATAGTCTGTAATCCTTGATACTCGGGCTCGTTCAGTGTTGGATCTGTGGGCCAGGTGTTCTGATCCTTGTATCTTGATATGGATCGGGAGAGTGCCTCTGGTGAAGCACCGGGGAAAAATCCTTTGATACTTTCAGCAACAATCTCAGGTGGATTTTCGGATAGCCATTTGAGACCATCACTAAACCCATCATAAAACTTTTGAATATTTTCAGGGTTTTTATCTAGATAATCCGGATTTGAGGCAAAAGAACTGTATGCTATATGGCCGTTTTCAGAACCTAGTGGTATNGCTATTTCGGCGCCATGTTCTGTNATTAAATAATCTGCTGTGGGTTCCGGAACGTGAACGAATTCTGCTTCGCCGGCTATGAATGTNTCTAAAGCTTCTTGTAGGGACCCTCTATGTAGTNTCTCTAGATTGGCNGGGTCAATGTTGTGAGCTCTTAAGGCATATTGGAAAGAAGCCCATGGCATGGGTGAGAATCCGACNGGGATAACTTTCGCTCCATTCATATCCTGCCATTGAAATGGTGTATCGGATTGACGGCGCAATACGAAAAATCCATCACCTGAGTTTATCTTGGCAAAATGAATAGGAACGGAGGAGGCCCCCCAATCGAGGCTAATAATGCTCCTCATTATGCCTGATTGAACTATATCTGCTACTTGGTGCCTGAGGGCACTCAGAGGGTGAGGATAATCAGGTGGGCAAGTGGCGAACGAAATGTCCAATCCTTGTTTCTCCCAAAACCCTCCATCAAGGGAAACGTATATTGGTGTATAAAATACAATTCTGAAGGTTTCAAACAATCTGATAGACCTTGAGTTTACATAAGCCATTGTGGAACCTCTACTTATATATTTAAGAGCGAATATATCTGTGTGCCAGCATTCACAACTATTGTAGGGTATGCTAGAATTTCAACGCCTTGAGCGTGTTATTGGTACGTATGCGAATGTTTTTACTTTAGGTTTAGTCAGTAAGTTAAATGATAAACACCGTATTTTTTGATTTTTACAACACTCTAGTCAAGTTTTGGCCTCCTCTCGACCAAATCCAGGAAGCGGCATGTAGTGAATTTGGTCTGGGTGTGTCAGAGGAAGGGATACGTAGAGGGTATGCTATAGCGGATGTCTATTTCAATAGTGAAAATGCCAGGAAACCGCTGGCGCTTCGCTCAGATGAGGAACGGCTGGAGTTCTTCAGCGTTTATGAGCAAATGATACTTGAAAACGCTGGATTGTCTGTTTCTTTAGACCTAGCTACTAAGATATGGAATATGGCTAGTTCAATACCCAAGGACTTTACCCCGTTTGACGATACTCTAGGAGCTTTGGCTGACTTGCGTTCTGAGGGTTTTAAGATTGGCTTAATATCTAATCTCAGACGTGATATGGCTAACTTGACTGAAAAGCTTGGCTTGGCGTCTCTGATCGATATCTGTGTCACATCAGCCGATGTGGGAGTGGAAAAACCTAATCCCGGAATATTTAAAGCCGCTCTTGATTCTGCAAAAGTATCTGCTAATGAAGCTATTCATGTCGGAGACCAGCATAAATCTGATGTTCTAGGGGCTAAGAATGTTGGGATGCACGCTATATTATTGGACCGTGAAGGATATAGTGGGGATGTAGATGACTGCCCGATAGTGCAATCGCTATCGGATATACGCCCTTTGCTACTGGATGGAAAAAGTTTCTAATTTAATTATCTTGATATAAATAGTGTTCTAAATAACCTGCGGATTATTGGAGAAGCGATGTCTGATTCTAATAGCTCTGGAATTATTCTTAATGAACCAGTCAGGGTGCTTGTCTGGTATGACTACATTTGACCTTGGTGCTATGTCGGACTGGAAAGGGTCGACAGATTATCTCAGGACTACAATGTGAAGATAGAAGGACGAGCATATTTTCTGCGCCCTGATACTCCTAAGGAAGGAATAGTTAGAGAAGCCCGACCTGGTGAAACAGAAGATGAATTAAGTGACCCGATTCGTGACCAAGCAAAAGACGCTAATCTCATTATGAGACCGCCTAGAGTAACTCCGAATACTATGTATGCTCTGGAGGCTACTGAATTCGCCCAGCAGCATGGTAAATTTCTTGAATTTCACCATGCCGCATACGAAGCATATTGGACCTATAGAAAGGATCTGGGGGATCTTGAGGTGCTAGCTTCAGTAGCTGAATCGGTAGACTTAGATTCAACTGAATTGATCAAACACTTGGAAAGTAATAAATTGACCAGTACTGTTACTGAGCAATATCAACAAGCTTTGAATGCTGGTATTCGGGGGATACCGACCTTTTTGGTTGGGAACCTATTGTTTACCGGAGCCCATCCATACGAAATATTTGAATCTGCCATGTCACGTGTATTGAATAGTGATGAGGTTAGTTGATGAGGAGCATCTAAAAGGCAGTGTTGCGAGCAGTGCCTAGCCAGATAAATTTCTTGAACGGCCATACTAGCCTATGCTAAGATTACAGTTGCAATTTATAGAAAATTCACGAAGTAAAATCTTCTTTTTAGTGAGTTAGTGCCCCTGTGATAGATGGGCTAAAAGAACGTATAGCAAACGCCGTCCAGAACCAGTCTCAGCCTACGGTTACCATATTGTCTTCACTTCTAGCGGTAGAAGACGAATTGGGCTATATACCCAAAGAAGCAATTGAACAAGTCTCCGATTTGATGAGTGCTACCGTTAACGATGTGTGGGCGGTGGCTTCGTTCTATCCTAATTTTCGATTTGATCCACCATGTGATCATCAGATCGAAATCTGTTGGGGGCCATCGTGCCATATAAAGGGTGCTATGGGATTGATAGAGGCGGTTCTGGATGGGGTTAACCTGACCGAAGAAGGCGATACCCCTGACGGCAAGGTTACGGTGAGATATAACACTTGTCTAGGGGCTTGTGCGCAGGCGCCAGTGATCTCGATCGATCACAATTTAATTGGTGGTTTATCTCCTCTGCAAGCGAAACAGCGCTCCGTTGAAACTATGGAATCTGCGACAACTCATGATATGGATGGCTCATGACGATACCAGCAGTTACTACCAATTTTTCTGCTATAACAAAAGATGCTACTGCCCATTGGCAAAATATAACCGCAGGCACTAAAGCGTGGATTCGGATTGGCACAGCATTATGCGGTAAGGCTGCAGGCGGCGATGATGTTCTAGCTTCTGTGCAGGCATCGTTAAGTAATAATGGTATAGAGGCACTAGTAAGCGAAGTCGGTTGCTTGGGGCTTTGTTTCGCTGAACCTTTGTTGGATATTCAAATGCCAGGTGGGTCGCGAGTCTTTTATGGGAACGTGAAATCAGAAGATATAGATACTATATTGAACAGCCATATTGTATCTGGTGTACCTGTAATAGATAAAGCTCTAGGTTATCTTGGAGAAGACCCCGTAGATGGTATACCTAATCTGGATGATCATCCCATGCGTGCGATGAGTGAACGTATCGCTCTTCGGAATGCTGGTGTGATTGATCCCTATGATATTAACCAGTATATAGCCAATGGCGGCTATCAGGGACTCAATAAAGTGTTAACGGAAATGACCACGCAAGAGGTACTTGATGAGGTTACTGGTTCGGGACTGCGTGGACGTGGGGGAGCTGCTTTCTCTACAGGTACTAAATGGGGTTTCTTAGCAGGTTCTGGAGCTCCCGTAAAGTACATACTCTGTAACTGCGAAGAGGGTGACCCAGGTGCATTTAACGATAAAGGAATCCTGGAAAGTGATCCAAGCACTGTTGTAGAAGGCATATTAATTGCTGCCTATGCAACAGGAGCAAGTAATGGCTACATCTTTATACGACATGGCCATGATGGTCCTATCGATCGGGCCAGAGCGGCAGTATCTGAAGCGTACAGACTAGGTCTTCTCGGCGATAACATCCTGGGAACAGATTTTAGTTTCCACCTTGAGGTAGCCCTGACAGGTGATTCTTATGTATCTGGTGAGGAAACAGCCTTGATGGAAGCTATAGAAGGCAGCCGTGCAATGCCCCGGTACAGACCGCCATTTCCTGCTCAAGTAGGAGTATTTGGAAAGCCAACTAATATAAATAACGTTAAAACCATGGCTTATGTTCCAGAGATAGTATCGAAAGGCGGAGAATGGTTCTCTGGGATAGGACATGACCGCAGCACTGGCACCGCGATTTTATGCTTGTCTGGAAATTTGAAATACACGGGTATGGTAGAAGTGCCAATGGGCTTAACTTTAAGGCAAGTTATATATGATATTGCCGGAGGCATTCCGAATAATAAATCGCTTAAATTTGTTCAGACAGGCGGGCCTCTAGGTGGAGTGTTGGGTGCAGATAATATAGACCTAGTTCTGGATTTTGAAGTTTTTAGGGAAGCAGGGGCAATCCTAGGATCGGGCGGTATCATAGCAGCCGATGAAGATGTCTGTATAGTGGACTTAACAAGAGCTCTCATAGCATTTTGTCAGTATGAATCGTGCGGAAAATGTTTTCCTTGTAGGATGGGTATGAGTCATCTCCTGGAAGTTTTGGAACGCATATGCAGTTTGAAAAGTGAACCTGGAGACCTCGACTTGATGAGAAATATAGGCGGTAATATACAAGCCGGTTCTCTGTGTGGGCATGGGCAGTTGGGATTCAATCCAGTCTCATCAGCGATAAAATATTTTGGTGAAGAGTTTGATGCTCATATGGTAGATCACCAATGTGGCACTGGTACCTGCCTCAGACCAAAATACTCACCTAGTCTTACTAGGCGATCAAACTAAGGAAGTTTATGGCAGATGAAATCACAATCTCTATAGATGGAGTCGAAATAAAGACAGAACCAGGGAAAATGGTTCTGGAAGCTGCTATTGAGGCAGGACTCTATATACCTTATCTGTGTTACCACTCTGGTATGAAGCCTTTTGCTGCGTGCAGGATGTGTGTAGTGTCAGTAGAAGGGGGACGCGGACTCCCTGCTGCTTGTACTCTGCCTGTTCAGGATGGAATGCAGGTTAGAAGTGAAACTGATGAAATTAATGAGACACGTCGGGGTGTGATGCAAATGTTAATCGCTGATCATCCCAATGGGTGTCTTACGTGCCATCGTATAGACATATGTGGCCCCTCTGATGTGTGTCTAAGGCATGTGTCTGTAAATGATAGATGCATTACTTGTCCGAAAAATGAACGATGCGAGTTTAAAGATACCGTCAGATATCTCGGTATGGAGTTAGAGTCACCGCTGGAATATAACTACCGAGATATCCCCCTAGAAGTTAGTGACCCATTTTACGATCGGGATATGAATCTATGTATCACCTGCGGAAGGTGTGTCAGGGTATGTGACGAAGTAAGAGGAGATGCTGCGATAGGATTCATTCAGCGATCAGGGAGAGCTCTTGTGGGAACGTCACAAGGTACTTCTCTTTTGGAATCCGGATGTGAATTTTGTGGGGCCTGTATAGATGTGTGTCCGGTTGGTGCGCTTGTAGAAAAGGACCACAAATGGGAAAAACCTAGGACAATACAAAAATCTATATGTCCTCATTGTCCGGTCGGATGTCAGTTGGACCTAGAATTTAACGGGGAAGGAAAATTTATCCGAGCCGTTGCTGATATAAACTCTCCAGTAAACAAGGGTCAGGCCTGTTATAAGGGCAAATTTGGATTGGAGTTTCTCAACAAGGTGACTCCTATAAAGCAACCGTTGATACGCAGAGATGGGTTATTGGAAGAATCAAGTTGGGAAGAAGCTACTGAATTTATATCTTCTAAGTTAAAAAATTATAATGGAGACGAATTTTCAATTCTTACCTCTCCAAACAGCACTAATGAAGAATTGTATGTTGCTCAAAAATTTGGCCGACTAGTTATGAAGACCAATAATGTTGATCAGACTAGTAACATCACGCCAGAATTAACGGTAGGTCTAGAACGTGCTCTCGGCTATGGGGCTGCTACTAACTCTATCTGGGAACTGGAAAACTCAAAGTGCGTCTTGGTATTCAATACTAACGTTACAGAAAATCAAAATGTTGTTGCGGTGCCAATCAAAAAAGCTATTAGGCAAGGCGCCAAATTAATCGTTATAGACACACGAGAAGTTGAATTAACCCGTCGAGCAGATTCGTGGCTAAGACCATCCCCTGGTACTGAACTTCTTCTTTTGGGTGGAATTCTAAAACTTCTAGTACAGTCGTCTTTACACGATGTTGAATGGATAAGCGAAAATTGTGAGGACCCAGATACATTGTATTACGTCCTAGACTCTATTGATCTGGATGAAGTAGTCGCAGAAACCCAAGTGTCACTTGATGATATGGGTAAAGCAGCGGAGCTATTTGCTACCGCGAGTAGTGGATCAATAGTTTATGGACTAGATAACCTGCGCCCAGACTTGCAGCGTGGCTGCGTAGTCTCTTTGGTTAACATCGCGTTGTTGACTTCTAATGTGGGTAAACCAAATAGTGGATTGTATCCCATGAGAATAGGTACTAATGAACAAGGTGCTTGGGATGTGGGGTGTGTGCCTTACAGATTGCCAGGAGGTAGGCATTGGGCTGACGAAGATGCCAAGAATGAAATTGAAAGTGCCTGGGATTGTGTATTGCCGTTAAATCGTGGAAAACAGGCAACGGAAATTTTGTCTGATGGTGATTTGAGTGGTGTTAAGTCCATGTTCCTTATCGGAGATAGCCCCAATTTTACCAACGGCGGTTTTGCCTTGGGCTACGATAATTTGGAGGGACTTGAGTTTTTAGTAGTCCAAGATTCATTTATGAGTCCAGCTACTGCTGTAGCTGATGTAGTTCTGCCTAGAACTTTGTTTAGTAGAAAAGATGGTACATATACCAATCTAGAGAGACGAATACAAAGATTGGGACAGACAGATAGAGATTTGAAAGGCTCTGATACAGAGGCAAATGCTCTCTCATTGATAGCTGAGAAAATGGGATACGGAAATTTCTCTTACCAAAATGCATCTGAAATAATGGATGAAATCGCTTCTGTGAGCCCGATATACTCCGGAGTGTCATACTCGAAATTGGCCCAACAGACTTTCACGGTATTCAGAAGTGGTATGGATAACCCAAAACCGACTCAATTGTTGTATTCGAGTAAAGAACATCGAGGATTGCAATGGCCGGTATCAGATCAGGAGAGTTTGGGCACCTCAGTACTCTATCAAGAGTCCTTTAAAACAAATAATGCAGCGTGGGTGACTCCCGAATACAATCAAGAAAGTAAGTCTACGAATGATGCTGAGTATTCTAGTTGGTTGGTACCTGGTCGTGTTCTGTTGCAATCTGGCCGCGATACAAAATTAGTATCTGGTAGATTGAATCATCTGGAGAGAGATGAATTGGCTCAAATCCATCCGTTGATGGCAAAAGAAGCTAACATCTCCCAAGGAGAGAAAATTATCGTCGAGACATCTCAAGGGAATTTGCCTGCAATAGCAGACATTGATGAGTCAGTGCCAGTTGGATCTATCTCTGTAACTACATTATTTGGCCAGTTGGCTGTTGAACTTCAAGAGAGCGAGGATATTGATCCCATGTCTAAGGTGGTAGGATTGAATATCCTTCCTGCCAGACTAGTTAAGAACTGACATCGGACCAAATGATTTATGACTACTTCTTCTATAAATATGTCACAAGCTACTTTAATTGAACGGTCGGATATAACCGATGATTTGATGGTTGTAAAAATGCGACCAGATGATGGAAGTTTTAGTTTCAGGCCGGGCCAATATTGCACCCTTGGTTTG
>PBPE01000049.1 GCA_002724585.1 Dehalococcoidia bacterium
TGGGTTGTTTGTGGTGTTTACACTAGGCTTCATTGTCTGGGAGCTACGTTACCCGTATCCAATGTTGCAGTTACGTCTCTTTAAGAGGCGTTTGGTAGCTTTAGGGGTTACTGCAGGATGGCTATCGTTTTTTGGTATTTCAGCAACTCGATTCCTACTTCCATTTTATCTTCAGAAATTGTTGGGCCTTACGCCGGGGCAAGTCGGTTTATTATTGATTCCAGCGGCTGTTTGCATGATTATTTTCGGTCCTCTTAGCGGCCGATTATCTGATAGATATGGATGGCGCTATTTAACTATGGGAGGGTTAGGATTATCTACTGCGGCTTCGTTTGTCTTGGTGTTAACGTTGACGGAGACATCTTCAGTTATTCTGATTGTTACAATGTTGATGCTTCAGAGTGCAGGATTAGGACTGTTTAATTCTCCAAATAATAGCTCCATTTTCAGCGCTGTTGAACAGTCGGATTTTGGTGTAGTGTCTGCATTAACCCAGTTAGTTAGAAATTCTGCAAATGTTTTAAGTGTTGCTTTGGCTACCAGTATAGTAGTCACGGTCATGGCACTCAAAGGTGCGCCTCCTAGTTTGGACTCAGTATCTCCAGATGTCGCTCTAGCTTTCGTCGATGGCTTGAGGCTGGCTTTCCTTGTACTTGGGTGCTTTACCTTGATAGGATTCTTCATAGCATTTATCCGAGGAGAAAGGTCTCCGGTTTCCGAGTAATTCTAGGATATACCTGCTGTGGTTGAGGATTTCTTTCGTGGAAACGGATGAGCTTATTTGTGGTACATTACAACCATAGGGTCACATTAGTTTCAAGATTAAGGAGATTTTCATGTTGGACTATAAACCTAATATTGTCCTATCTAATCAAGAGTATAACGTAGTTGGTACGCGACCGGTGCGCCATGATGGACCTGACAAGGTAATGGGCAGAGCACGTTATGCTGCTGATATTCATCTTCCGCGTATGTTACATGCTAAGATTTTGAGAAGCCCTCATGCACATGCTGTGATTAAAAACATTGATGCCAGTCGAGCATTAGCCCTTCCTGGAGTAGTTACAGTAGTTACTGCTGACGATTTCCCCAATATATCTCCTGATTTATCCGAGCAGGATGAAGGAGCAGCTGTTAATTACGGTTTTTACAGTAGGAACGTGATCGCCAGGGAGAAAGCCCTGTACAAAGGGCACGCGATTGCAGCTGTTGCTGCTAATAGTCAGCATGTGGCTGAACAAGCCCTTAATTTGATTGATGTAGAATACGACATTCTAGATCCGGTTTTGGATGCATATGCTGCGATGAATGACGGGGCAGCTATTCTTCATGACCGTCTAGTTATGTTGGCAAATCCCGCCCAGCGGGCTGGAGGTTGGGGGGATGGTGGCGCCCCTACAAATATCTCAAATCATTTTGAATTTCAGCTGGGAGATGTAGAAGAAGGTTTTAACCAATCCGATGTAATAGTTGAACGGGAGTATCACACGAAGCCTGTTCACCAGGGATATATTGAACCTCATTCAGCTACAGCCCAATGGAATACTGATGATACGGTGACAATCTGGGCGAGTAGTCAAGGGCACTTCGCTCTCAGAGACCATACATCGAGAATATTGGGAATTTCTGTTTCAAGAGTCAAAATTATTCCCATGGAAATAGGTGGCGGATTCGGAGGAAAAGGTCAAGGTGGTTGTTATATTGAACCAATAGTTGCGGCGTTGGCTCGTAAGGCCGGACAACCGGTAAAGCTAGCAATGAGTAGACCAGAAGTGTTTGTTGGCACGGGCCCCACTGCAGGAACTCACATTAGAGTAAAACTTGGAGCAACTAAAGAAGGAAAATTTACCTCCGCTCATGCGACTCTCATATATGAGGCAGGAGCATTTCCTGGATCCCCAGTCCCATCTGGATGCAGAACTATGCTAGCCCCGTATGAGATTCCGAACTCGTTTATAGAAGGGTATGACGTTGTAACCAATGTCCAGAAATCAGCCGCATATAGAGCTCCTGGATCTCCACCGGCATCTTTTGCAGCTGAACAGGCTATAGACGAGCTATGTGACAAACTTAACATGGACCCAGTGGAATTTAGGCTGTTGAACGGGGCTAAAGAAGGTAGTCGGCAGCCGACAGGTCCAGTTTACAGAAAGATTGGTTTTATAGAATGTATGCAGGCTGCTCAACAGCATCCTCATTGGAATACTCCCTTAGAGGGTCCAAACAGAGGGCGAGGGATAGCAGCGGGTTGTTGGTTTAATGGTACTGGTCCGGCGAGTGCTGTGGTTAGTGTGACTCCAGACGGAACAGTTAGCTTGGTTGAAGGCTCTCCCGATATTGGTGGTAGTCGGGCGGCTATGGCGATGCATGTCGCAGAAGTACTTGGGATAGCCGCAGAAGATGTAAAACCGTCTATAGCTGACACCGACTCTATCGGATATAGCTCGGGAGCTGGTGGAAGCGGCGTAACGTTCAAAATGGGTACAGCTGTTTATCAGGCAGCGGAAGATGTTCGGGAGCAGCTAATAGAAAGAGCAGCAAAGATCTGGGATGTGTCTAAAGATGATGTGGAATACGACAACGGGCAGATGAAGCACAAATCTGACCCTGAATTGCAGTTAAGCTTTGGGCAAATAGCACGTCGGTTAAATGGTACTGGGGGGCCGATTATAGGTAGAGGCACCGCGAATCCCGGTGGTGTTGGAAATGCGTTTGGTGTACATATTGTTGATGTAGAAGTTGATCCCGATACAGGAAAAGTTGATATATTGCGCTATACCACTATCCAGGACGTTGGCAAAGCTATTCATCCCAGCTATGTGGAAGGGCAAATTCAAGGAGGGGCTGTTCAAGGAATCGGCTGGGCGCTTAACGAAGAATATTACTTCAACGATGACGGCTCCATGATGAACTCAAGTTTTCTTGACTACAGAATGCCGATAAGTTTAGATCTCCCGATGATCGATACTGTTTTAGTTGAAGTTGCAAATCCAGGTCATCCATTAGGGGTAAGAGGGGTTGGCGAAGTATGCTTAGTGCCTCCAATGGCAGCTGTCGCAAACGCTATATCACATGCTATAGATGCTAGGGTTGAGACCTTGCCTATGAACCCTGGTGTTATCCTTGACACTATATGGAATAAGTCTAGCAACTAGTCAGATTCTAATAGGAGTTGATAACAATCAACTCCTATAACTTTATGACTAATTGGATATTTTGTATCGGTAGTTAAGTATTAAATCTGATTAGTCATTAATTCTTTAGTTCGATAGACAGTGGTGTTCGATGACCTTACCAAATTCCAATGAGCAGTTTGATATTATAGTGATTGGCGGAGGTCCAGCTGGTAGTACAACGGCTACTATGTTGGCTAAATACGGCTACTCCGTCCTTTTGTTGGAACGCTCAGAATTTCCTAGAGATCATGTAGGGGAGTCCTTATTACCGGCTAGTATTCCTGTTCTAGAGGAATTAGGCGTCATCGACGAGATTCGACAAGCTGGTTTCCTGCCTAAATGGGGCGCAACCATGATATGGGGCGTTGACAAGGATCCCTGGAGCTGGCACTTCAGAGAAACGAATGAACAGTATCCGTATTCTTATCAAGTATGGCGTCCCGAGTTTGACAAGATACTCCTCGATAATAGCCGGAATCACGGGGTGGATGTGCGGGAGGGACACAGGGTATTGAACGTCCTGTTCGATGGTTCTAAAGCTGTTGGCGTCCAATATACAGATTCTTATGGATACTCTAATGTAGCTAGTGCAGAGTATATTGTGGATGCTAGTGGCCAGCAAAATTTACTCGGTAGCCAATTGAAGACGAAAAGAGAGGATCCATTTTTTAGGAACCTTGCGGTCTACGGTTATTACACGGGTGTCCCCAAACTGCCTGAGCCGGATCAGAATAATATATTCATAGAGTCTTACGAAAATGGGTGGACGTGGAATATTCCATTACACAACGGATTTAATAGTGTAGGTGTAGTCGTCGATTGCGACGCTAACCAAAGTAGTATCCAAGAATACGGCGCTCAAAAATTTTATACGGAAGAATTGTCCAAGACGTCTTACATGTCAAAGCTTTTACAGACGGCTGTATTAGAATCAATGCCATCTGTCGTGAAAGACTGGTCTTACTCGTGTAGCCCGATGGTCGGAGACGGATATATTCTAGTAGGGGATGCTGCTTGCTTTATTGATCCTCTGTTTTCATCCGGTGTTCATCTGGCCCTTATGTCGGGGGTATTGTCGTCAACGTATATCAATACCTCTATGAAAGATAAAACCCTAGGGCTAGCTTGTAGAGAGGTCTATGAATCTCTTTATATGAAAGAATATGGACATTTTCGGGAACTCGCTAGATTGTTCTACTCAAGCAACCGTTCCGTAGAATCGTATTTTTGGGAGGCACGCCGAGTGTTAGATAACGACTCAAGTTTGTCTCCCCGCAGTGCTTTTATTCAAGCGGTTGCTGGTCAGTCTGCCAGAGGGTATGAACGTGTGGTGCTTCAGCATGGTGATCTGCCAAAAAGTTTTGTCGGGTCTATTAACCGTATAGAATCGGAAGTCAGACGAAGAGCAGAACAGTTCCCCCTCGATGAAGACTCTATCGTACTTGAAGGAGCGACGCTAATTCCAAAACTGGCAAAAGGTGTTGTTTTGGAGCGAAAACCGGTTTTAGGGGAGGGGATATTTGATTGGGGATATGTGCTAACCACTCTGAACAGGAACAACGGGATAGAGTGTAGTGAATTGGTTGCAATTTTACTCTCTAAAGTCGATGGAGAATCAACATTGGACGATCTGTTAGCGCTGTTCCGGGAGCGGGCCTCTGAGGACGATTGGCCCACCTTGAGAAAAGCGTTACTCAATAGTGTGCGCCTACTCTATATGGACGGAGTTATAGAGCGATTTGATCCCAAAGATTAATCAAAACGACAGGTACTGATCATCGATAAGATCAGTACCTGGTCCTCGCATGGTTTTGTTTTATACAAGTACTCCAAATCCGGAGTATGTGCAGATTTCAATTCTGTTGCCATCGGGATCATTCAAATAGAATGCCCTTTGCCCGTCATTCCTAGTTTGAATGTCAGTGCATTCCACGCCCATCTGGGTTAATTCTATGCGTGTTAAATCTATGTCTTCTACTTCAAATGCGGTGTGGTGTGAAGGGGCAGATGGAGCGTCTGCATTTTCGATGATATGAACCATCGCACCGCTCGGTAGTTGTAACCAATACAAATGATCACCATTGACCATTTTAGGAATTTGCTTTAATCCCAGTACTTCTTGATACCATTTCAAAGCGGCATCTTTGTCCTTTACATTGTATGTTATGTGATTGATGTTCCGTAATCGGGTTGTTGCGCTAAGCATTGATTGCCTCCCAAATGTCTTCGATTATGCGTCGAAGTGTAGTAGGCAGTCTGGTAGTGTGTCAATTCTGGCAAGAATTATTGTTATGTTGAGTTGCTAACGTTCATTGACCAATATTCGTGCTACTCATAAAATGACCAAACTATTACAACACACGTGGATATTGCGTGATTACATGTCAGGAGGAAAGTAATGTCTCAGCAAAACCTTCCCCAGGTTTTAGAAGGTGTTCGGATATTAGAACTGGCAAGATGGCAGGCAGCACCTAGAGGAGGAATGATTCTTCGAGATATGGGTGCTGAAGTTATAAAAGTAGAGTGGAGAAAGGGTGCAGATTTACGTAATTCAGGGCCTTTCGTCGGGGATATGAGTGTCCAATTTGCAGCTTATAACAGAGGNAAAAAAAGNATNACTCTAAACACTCGACATCCTAAAGGTAAAGAAATGTTTATGGATCTGGTTAGGGTTTCCGATGTGGTCTTAGAGAATTTCAGACCTGGGACAATGGATCAAATGGGATTCAGTTATGAGGAGATGTGTAAGGTTAATAAAGGAATAATACTTGCGTCGGTTTCAGGATTTGGTCAATACGGTCCATATAGAGATAGGCAATGTTTTGACCCTATAATTCAGGCTATGAGCGGTATTGGCCATCAGACGGGGCGAGGTTTTGATCAACCGATTATGGCTGAAGGCCCCATTATGGACCGCACTGCCGCGTTACATGCGACAATAGGAATACTTGGCGCTCTTAGGTACCGTGATCGTACAGGTGAAGGACAATGGTTGGAAGTAGCGATGATGGACGGGGGTATCACGTTAGAAGAAGTTGCCCTTGCTATGTGTCATGAGACTAAAACTAATGACTTCCAGCGTGGTGGGTCATTTATACAATGTAAGGACGGGTGGATTACTACAGGTGCAGCTAGGGCGGTATATTGGGAACGTATGCTAAAGCTAATGGGCTATGATGAATTAGCTAGCGATCCTGAATTCTCAGCACCCATGTTTGCAACCGATCAAGCAGAAGTAAGGATGGAGTTGCTTCACGAGTGGTGCGAAGAACGTACGGTAGCGGAGGCTGAATCATTGTTGGTAGGTGCAGATATACCAGTGGGAAGGGCTATGAGTATTCCCGAGGTTCTTGAAGATCGCCAAATTTGGGAGCGCAACGTTATGATGGAAATGGATATAGATCAGCCTGGAGGGAAGAAAATACTGGCTCCAGGGCCTACTATAATAAAATTTTCTAAGACGCCTACCACCGCAGGGCCTATACCAAAATACGGCGAGCATAATGATGAGATATACACTAGCTTGCTCGGTATGAATTCGGATGATCTGTCTGAACTGCAGGAGGATGGAGTTATAGGGTAGGTTGGAGTCTGGATTTCTAGGTGAAAGCTGGCATTACTTCTTCAGCGAATAATTTCATTGATTTTAACACTTTTGTGTGTTCCATATTACCGAAGAAAAAATTACACCCAAAATATCCAATACCTTCTTGCTCTAGAGACTTAATTTGAGCAATGCATTGATCAGGTGTTCCGATGACAGATCGGTTATCTAGTACGTATTCATAGCTCGGTGGTCTTTCACGCCGACTCTGTATCCAGTCACTCAGGCTGTGATTAACTTCGCTACTTTCACTGAAGGAAGCCCGCCATTGTCCAACGTCCAAAGTCCAGTTTAGAGCCTGTTCAGTGTCTTCTCGAGCCTGTTTTTCTGTTTCTGCAACGTAACAGTATCTGAAAAAGGGTATTTTATCTGTAGGAACATTATGCCCTGATTTTTTTGATAAGGCGTCAAATCTATGTACTAAATCGACTGCAGCGGGTGTGTCTAAAACCACCCCAACGCAGAGACAATGTCCTGTTGATGCAACGAATTCTAGTGTTTCCAAGGTGCGGGATGCCCCGATATATACGGGAGGGTGAGGTTCTTGCAATGGTTTTGGTACTAAGTTAGTTTTGTAAGCACTATAAAATTCTCCGGTGTGGGTATACTCAGCCGTTGTCCAGATACCTTCTACCATTTTGATCGCTTCTTGAAAACGTTTCTGGCTAGTAGATTGGTCAACTGTATATGCTGTGTATTCGTAACTAGCGGCGCCTCTACCGTATCCTATATCAAGTCTTCCTCCGCTAATAACATCTAGAGTGGCGGTGTCTTCTGCCAGTCTAATAGGATTGTGCAGCGTCGGTACTATTACCGCTGTTCCAATTCTGATGTTTTCAGTCCTAGCGGCTATACTGCCCGCAATTATAAGAGATGAGGAACTTAGTCCATATCGTGAGAAGTGATGTTCAGCTAGCCAAACGCTATCGTATCCTAATTCTTCGCCGTATACGGCTTGGGAGATCATCTGATCGATAAGTTTTTTAGGATCAGACCCTTCAGGCCATGGTATGTGGGAAAATATTCCGAATTGCATGATTTATTCTCTCTAAAGTCCCAATAACTTGATAGAAGACGCCTATACAAGTTTCAGTCTACTTCAACAAATTTAGGAAATCTACAGAATGGTCGAAATGTAATATTTCCTAGAATCTGGATATAAACGTCGATTGCTTTGGTTTCTAACTCTGGATACAATATTTATCTAGTTTAATTTTTCCATTAAAGTGATGGGTATAGAAGTAATATCAGTTATTCTAATCCGAATCTATTTAGTTCGCACCATAGATAGCTATGAAGTGACTTCATCCATATTGGACCGGTTCATATATCCTAAAGAAATATACAATCGTTACCCTACACCTATCATCTAATGAATAAAATTATCTCCACCCCAGCACATGGGGCTCCGCTACGAATATCGTGTATGACGCATCCTCTCACTATAGGTTTAGTAAGTGACTATTCTTACTAGATTAGCTTTGCAACGCAGATCTGTGACGGTTTTAATCATCGTCTTGGTATTGGTGGCTGGCTTTTTTACTTATGCGAATTTGGAGAGAGAGTTATTTCCCGAGATTGAATTCCCCAATATTCTTATAGGAACTAGTTATCCAAGCGGAGATCCGGAGACCGTTGTTAGACAGATTACTAAGCCGATTGAAGAAGCTGTAGACGGAACCGAAGGACTTAGAGAGATTAGATCTGAATCTTCGGAAAATTTTTCCTTTATACAACTCACATTCGAATTTGGCGAGGATATGGATGAAGCTGAGCGGACCGTGGAAAGTGATATTAATGGCTTGGATTTGCCATATGAGCCTTACGTATATCGGCTGAATTCCGATACTTTTCCGGTTCTTCAGCTCAGTGTGAGCGGAGACCGTGATATTCCGTCCATTCAACGTGTTATCGATGACCATATTATGCCTGCTATCGATAAAGTTGAAGGAGTGTTCGATGTAAGTATAGCAGGAGAAATAGAAGAACAAGTAATAGTAACTGTTGATACTCAAAAGGCAGAAGATGTCGGATTTTCGATATCGCAAATTTCTAACGCTATAGCTGGGAGTAATGCTAGTTTCCCGTCCGGAACTATAGACAAAGACGGATCCAGTTTCCTAGTACGTACCACAAATGAATTTGGGTCTATCGAAGATCTATTGGGGCTAGCCATAGGTTTTGAAAATAGTGCTCTGACAGTTTCTGGGTCGACAGGCAGGCGAGGCGACAGAGTAGTGCGTCTCGGAGATATCGCTTCTGTCACGCTTGATACGGATGAGGCGACCACAATTTCTAGAACTAATGGCAATCCTAGCATAAATATGGCTGTTTTAAAGAAACCCGATGCTAATACAGTTGATGTGACGGAAGGAATTATAGACAAACTTGATACCATCAAAGGTCTGCCATCCGATGTAGATGTTCTGGTGATACAGAACGACGGACCAGAAGTTAGAAAACAGCTTTCATCACTGTTAAAAGAAGGGACTCTAGGGTTCTTGTTTGCGGTTTCGGCAGTTTTTATTTTTCTTATTAATATCAAGCCAACACTTCTAAAAGGTGTAGCTACTACGTTCCGACCTACTTTGATAATCGGTATCTCGATTCCTCTTAGTGTGATGACTGGGATATTGGTAATGGCTTTGTATGGATTGTCACTCAATTTTATGAGTCTAGCGGGTCTTGCTATAGCGGTGGGTAGAGTTGTAGATGACAGTATCGTAGTTCTCGAAAATATGTACCGGCATATGCAGCGTGGTGAGGACCGATACCAAGCTGCCATTGACGGAACTAAAGAAGTTGGTGCCGCTATAGTCTCATCTACTTTAACCACTGTTGCGGTGTTTGTTCCATTGGCATTTATACAAGGATTAGTGGGGGAATTCTTTACACCTTTCGCGTTATCCGTAAGTTTCGCCCTGTTAGCTTCTACGCTCGTTGCTCTGACAGCTGTGCCAGTCCTAGGTGTGCTATTACTTAGAGAAGGGGATTTTCCTGGAGGACTGGATGATTCCACTTCATATAGTACTTGGTTGCAGCAGTTGTATACGCCGATTCTTATTTGGAGTCTCAGGAATAGGGTTATAACTCTGGCTAGTTCTTTCGGAGTAGTCTTGGTAAGTTTGTTGTTGTTACTGGTTATACCAATCACTTTTTTCCCAGCTGGAAGTCCAGAATACATAACAGTGGATATTGAATTGCCAACCGGGACGTCTATTGACAGGACCTTTCAGGAAGTAGCTCAAGTTGAAAGAGTTCTAGAAAAATATCGTGACGACGGCTATATAGACGTTTATCAAGTTTCATTAGGTGGTGTGTCTGATCAATTCGGTCCATCAGCGATTAGTTCAGGTTTTCATACTGCAGGATTCTATATGCGATTGCCTAGGGAAGGAGTCCCAGAATCAATTGCAGATATGATACGGGAAGATATACCAAAAAGTGATGATGTCATTCTCACGGTTAATTCACTGAGTGGGGGACCTCCTGCTGAAGATTTGGAGATTACGGTTGTAGGCTCAAATTTCTCTGACATTTCCAACACGGCAAGAAAATTGATCCAGGGCCTGCGAGGACTGGATGGCATAGTAAATGTCTCTAGTGATATTTCAAACGCCAAGGATGAAGTCAAGATTTCGGTTAAACCAGAAGAAGCGGCAGCTTTTGGTTTGTCGGTCATTGATGTAGGACGCCAGGTAAATCAATTAATGGTGGGATCGGTTATTAGTGACATTGATATACTCAACACCACTTTTGACATAGTTGTTAAGGGCGAACCAGATTCCTTAGATGAATTGGAGGAGCTTAAAAATATAATCATACACGGTACCCTTGGTGTGGTTAAACTAGGCTCCATAAGCGATATCGTTATCGATCAGGGTCCCGCTAGTATAAGTCGCTTTGACCTTGAGCGTTCTGTGACGATATCTGGAAAAATAACAGCAGAGGATACTCGAGCTGTAGGTGTTGAAGTTGAATCGCTTATTCAGGAATTAGATATGCCCCCCGGTGTATCAGTTAAGACCGGAGGTATATTTACCCAAATAGGTGAAGGATTCCAAGACGTGTTTACTGCGATGTTGGTTGGAATCATTTTGGTATATTTGGTGATGGTGGCCAGCTTAGGATCTCTAAGAGACCCATTTATAGTCGTCCTGAGTCTCCCTCTAGCTATAGTCGGAGCATTGGTTGCCTTGGCAGTAACAGATCGCACTTTAAGTCTATCTGCTTTGATGGGGTTATTATTACTGATTGGAGTGGTAGTTACGAATGCAATAGTTCTTATAACATTCGTTGAACAGTTGAGGAGCAGGGGTATGGGTGTCTATGACGCTTTGATAGAAGGTGGTAGAACCAGGCTGAGACCAATACTCATGACGGCTTTTACTACTACTTTTGCGTTACTTCCTCTTGCCACTTCTCCTAGTGGTGATGGAGGAATAATAGGTGCAGAACTGGCGACTGTTGTTATCGGTGGATTGGCCAGTTCGACAATACTTACGCTGATAGTGGTACCAGTGATTTATACTTTATTCCATGTAAATGTTCCAAGATGGTTTGATTTTGTTAAGGGTGCAGCTAGTAAGATCATTAGGTTTAGTAAGTTGTCTTCAAACGAAAATTTCTAAATGGGCACGCGGGATTTTAAATATGAATGTTTCAGGAGTTCTTAAGTGAACATTTTAACTAAGGTCAATAGGAAAGTAATAATTGCTTCCGTGGCTGCGGTGCTAATTGTAGCGATCGTTGCATTCATATTCACCAGATCTGCTGGACCCGCGATGCTGGATTCTGATGTGCCTGGGGTTGCGGATAGTAAGTTTGATGTGGAAGATTTATTGTTGTCAGGTAACCTGGTGTTTCCAAATACTTTGGAATTAAGTTTTTCTAGTGAGGGTGAAGTCGGATCTGTTAATGTCTCCGAGGCTGATAGGGTTTCAAAGGGTGACATTCTAGCGACTCTTGATAATGT
>PBPE01000050.1 GCA_002724585.1 Dehalococcoidia bacterium
ACAGTCGTGGTGAGCCTGAAGTTACCGAGAGGTTGTTGGCAAAGTTAAATCAGATTTCGATGTTGTTGAAAATGGCCCTTAGATTCTCGTCGTTCGATCCAAAATCGGAAGAGTTCCCTTTCACAAAGAAGGATTTGCTCAAGGCCTTTGATGAGTTGAAAAAAGCACTCGACGATGAGACATTCGGTTGGCATTCGTGGCGTGCGACACCAAATTGACCGCAAAGGTTGACCTCCGAATGGTCAACTCACGCTACATGAGTTGGGTCTTTGATGCTGGAAAGATTGGCCTGACCGCCCTCATTATATTCGCCGTTGTGCATGTGAGTGAGCGCAATACTTTGCTCGCCGCAGTTCTCGCATCCATCCCCATCGTCAGTGTTCTAGCGATGATGTGGATGAATCACGAGGGCCAATCCGCAGAACAGATTGGCGGTTTTGCCAAGGACATCGTGTGGTTGGTCATCCCATCCCTTCTGTTGTTCATCGTCATGCCATTACTCATCGAGCGTGGCTGGGAGTTTTATCCAGCACTAGGTGCAGGCCTCATGACCACGATATTGGGTTATTTACTGATGATTCAAATCATGGATAAATACGGATTGACAGCTTAACTGCCAAAATCCACGATAGATATTCAGATGTAGGGTAGATGAGTGGGGCACTTATGGATGACTTTAGTCGTGAAGTTTCTGAGCGTCTGGCATTAGCCCGTATTTCGCGCGACCAGTCACTTTTTGCTGGTGCGCTGTTATACTGTCGTCATGCCAATGAGTGCATGGTCAAACATCAGTATGTGAAAATTCATGGCGAGTCCCCTGTATTTCCCCCAAACACGATGAGCAAATTCATGTTCACCCTGAAAGCCATTAGAAAAGAACTCCCCAGACAGGTCTCGGAAATGTTTGATTCTATCAATCGTCTGACCCGGGGTTCAATGCATCATGCAGAAGAAATAGAAATTGTGCAGATAGATGCTCGTTATGTGAATAGTGTGATTGGGCTAATCGAGACTGCCTACGCCTATCTAAATTCTGAACATCCTTTGAGCCTCGATCAGGTTGTCGATGAACAGAGCGTGCGCCACGAAGCATTGGCAAAGGATGCACAAGAGATTAGGGAAATCAGTCTTGAAGATTACATATCAGACGATGTACGCCTAGTCATAGAAGGGTTTGCCAATATCGGTATATCAGCATTTGAACAAGGTGAGGAGTTTGCTACGAGAGATATTGTAGCCATCGGTCTCGCCTTGGCACATATTGGGCGACTCGATGATGCTGAGAAATTATTCACATCAGCAATATCAAATCCAACGGATTCTTTGACCAAGGAAAATCGGGCAATTTGTCTATCTGGTTTGGGTAGAATTTCACGTCACAGAGGAGACATGGAGGATGCTACAGATTACTATAATCTAAGTCTCGAGATCAACCGTAAGATTGGAAATCAAGCAGGTGAGGCTTCAGACTTATGCAACTTGGGAGATATTGCTCGCAAGACAGGCGATGGAGATAGCGCCGATAATTTGTATTCCGAAAGCCTCACACTTGCTAGAAAAATTGGGAATCGCCGTGTCGAAGCAACTGTACTCTCTAGCCAAGGCGACCGTGCTCGTCATGATGGAGATACAGATCTTGCAGAAAAATTGCATACCGAAAGCCTCGAAATTTCAATGGAGATGGGATATTTTCAGCGCCAATCCTCCAACTTGGGCAGTCTAGCAAAAATTGCCGCCAATCGAGGAGATAACCACAAGGCAGAGAGACTCTTGGAACAGAGTTTGGAAATCTCAAGATTGAACCATTATCGTCGAGGGGAGGCCAACGACTTAGCGGACCTGGCATTGCTTGAACGTCGACGAGGAAACCTCGAAACAGCAGAGTCACTTTATGGACAAAGCCTCCGAATTAATCGAGACATTGAACATATTGGAGGCATCGTCGCTTGTTTGGGTGGCATAGCCTTCATTGCTAGAAAAAGAAAACAACCAGAAAAAGCCGAGAAACTATTCAATGAATGCCTCGAAATGAATCGAAAGTCCAAGGACAAACGGGGAGAGGCCATTGCACTTTCCGAATTGGCAAGAATTTATTCAGATAGAGGAGACCTTAAGAAATCAAAAAAAATGAACCAAAATGTATTGGCGATCAATCGGAAAATTGGAAACAAGAAAGGCATGGCGCATGCACTCGCTAATCTTGGCTATATTGCAACAAAAAGGAGAGAATTCGATCTCGCTAAAACACAGTATCAGGAATGTTTGGATTTGAATCGAGAAATACAAGATTTGCGAGGTCTTGCTGCAACTTTAAGCCATCTCGGAACGATAGCATTTGAAGAAGGTGACAATGAAACCGCTAGAGAATATTTCCAAGAATGCCTAGAAGTCAATAAAGATACAAATAACAGTAGGGGAGAATCTGCCGCATTGGCGAAATTGGTCAAAATAGCAAAGAGTGAGGGCGAAAACAAATTGGCGATAGAATTGGATGAAAAGAGACGCCAAGCATGGAAGAGATCGCAAGGTTAGGCACTAAGGAATTTTTCCAAATTGATCATTGAACCAATTCGTGCCTCAACATCGGACTTGATGTTTGCAAGACTCTCTTCAGTTCCAGCCTCAGCGCGCATGACAAGAATCGGTTCTGTGTTGGATGGTCGACACAGATACCAGCCATCGGGATAGCGCACCCGAACCCCATCTACAGCACTGTATTCCATGTCGGAATAGGCTTCTCGCACAGCATCCATTGTTTCTTCTCTACCTCCTGTGAGTGGAACCTTTGCCTCTCCGGTTGAGGGGTAGGGTGGGATTCCATCGAAGAGCGATGAGAATGTTTTCTCATCTCTTGCAACCAATTCGATCAGACGGGCGGTTGCATACAATGAATCATCAAAGCCATTCCAACGATCATGGAAGAAGAAGTGACCACTCATCTCACCAGCCATCGGAACTTCGGGGTTTTCGCGTAGGGCCTGCTTGAGGAATGAATGTCCTGTCCGCATCATGTGAGCGATTCCACCAGCAGCTTCGATGGTTTGTTCCAACGCCATGCTGCACTTGACGTCATGGATGACCGTTCTGGCAGCATCGCTCGCATCTGCGGGTACACGCGAGAGAATGTCCCGTGCAAACACGGCCAAGAGTCGATCGGGATGGATGAAATTTCCATTTTCATCAACCACGCCAACACGATCGCCATCGCCATCGATGCCGATTCCAAATTCNGCACCNGTCTCGACAACTTTCTCTCCGAGTTCAACCATGTTCTTGGGTCGCGTGGGGNCGGGTGGGTGGTTGGGGAAGGTATTGTCCCACTCNCAATGNATGGCTACAGTATCACATCCTAGTTCGTNACAAAGATCAACCATGAANGGTCCNGGNACNGCATTAGCACAGTCGATTACAACCTTCACAGTGCGTGCGGGCAATCCGGCGTTTTCGATGACATCTGACATGTATGTTGAGAGGAAANCNCCGGCATCGATGTGCTTACCTTCGCCTGTGCGGAAGTTACCAGTTTCAAAGACTGCGCGAAGGGCTTGAATTTCATCGCCGGCCATCGCAGCGGTTCCACGGCACATCTTGAATCCATTATACTCGGGTGGATTGTGGCTTGCGGTAATCATCACCCCTCCATCGACATTGAGATTTGCAGTCGCACTGTAGAGGGCTCCAGTGGTACAAATTCCAAGATCGTGAACATCACAACCGGCTGACATCAGCCCATTGACGAACGCCTCATGGAGTTCAGGTCCCGATTCTCGGATGTCTCGGCCGACCGCCAGCGCGTTACAATCGAGGAATGTCGGCAATGCTTGGCCCAAGCGATTGGCGAAGGCAGGTGTCAGTTGTGAGCCAGCAATGCCACGAATATCGTAGGCCTTGAACGTCTCAAGTGCCCACTCGCTCATACCACTTCGACGCCCACTCTACTCAAAGCACCTGCGCACATAGAACAACGTCTCCTTGCGTTTTAGGAAAATCCAATTATATCCCCCTCCTGCGTTATCTATGGCTAATTTGGGTACTTTACCAGTCCATACAAGATTTAGGGAAAAGCATCTCAACATCGTCCACGGAGATTTACTAGAACAAAACATCGATCAATTTGTGTTTTCAGCATATAATGGTGGCTACTCGCCCACGGAAACAAGCATTTGGGGTGCTGCTGCAAAGAAATATTGTGGATATCCACTAGGTTTTCCCAAAGGAGATTCGCGTACACCTATCGAACTTCCAGGGACAAACGGCGTCAATCTGTGGGGTAACCCAAAGAGGATTGGAGATACAGATGTTGTAATTTTTGAAACTGGTAAACTATTCAGCCAAAATTACCCATTAATTGCCCTTCATATGATTGGTAGTGGATCATTGTCTTCATCACGTGATTTATCTTATGGCCTGCGAAAAGCGTTGCATAATTTGCACTTTGCGTGTTATGAATTGGATAAGACAAATCAATTGGGTCCTCGTTTAGGCCTCCCCTTACTTGGCTGTGGAAATCAGGGTTTACCAGTTGAAAAAGTGGTCCCCCTCCTCAAGCAATTTGCAGAAAATGCCCTGTCGACTATCGATAATTTGGATGAAATTGTAATTGTTGCATTTTCGGAAGATGATGCGGAATTGTTGCAGAAAGAATTCAAATTGGTATCTGGACAATCTCCTTTACTCAACAAATCAACGTTACCCTCTTGGCAACAAACCACATTATCAGCTTTAATTTCTGAACTGAATCAGCAAGTTGAATCCCTTCCTCTTGAACAGCAGGAAAGTTTCAGAGATGTATTGGTTCGTTTTAGTCAAGACCCTATGGATAAGGAAGGTATCGCTATTTCTGCACGTGCTTTTTTGCAGAAGGGTTTGGGAGCAACAAAAGGAGAAGGCGATTTGATTCATCGAATCGACCACTTAAACAGCCAACTCGGGACGCCCAATATATGGGCCTCATCTTTCCATTTAATCCGGATAATTGGAAACACAGCAGCCCACCCAAGCAATGCGGTTCGGCGTGTAAACTCAGCAGATCTAGTATCGATTTTGATGGGTTTGAAAGCCTATGTGGCCGCATGGCCAAAAATTAGCACTATGGGTGAAAATTTACTCTAAGTTGTCTCCACTCACGCGCGTCGTCATGATGTAGATGACAATCAGTGTGACAAGATCGATTCCCAGAATGATGTAAACGACGATTCGCCAATCGGGATATGAGGTCCAAATCCAAACGCCCACAACACATTCTGTCACAAAAATGGTGAGCAAAATGGGTAGCAGAAGCGGCCACGTCAGCAATCCGGGGGGTCGCTCATCAAGGTAGGGTGAGCCGGGCATAATCACTCACAGCACTTGTCATCATAGGCCTGAACTACAATCTCAACCGCTGCACCACGGGGCAGTGCGG
>PBPE01000051.1 GCA_002724585.1 Dehalococcoidia bacterium
CAACCAACCTCCGCTACTCGGGGTAGTGAAGGCACAAAGAGCTGTCTCAGCCCGAACGGTCACCTGCCGCGGCCCAGCAGTCCCTCTCAGCTGTTCGATACTGTCCGTATACATTGCTGTCCGAGTCCGGCCATTACCTAGATTACCCCCACTGGAACTAAACGGATGGGGGCCTTCGACTGTAATATCTCCGGCATAAAACGCAAAGGCATCACCCCTTTTTACACCATGCCACTGAAAGCCCTCTAGGAAGAACTGAGCCATGATCGAATACCCGTCATATGGGTTAAAAATGTCAACATCTGACGGGCCCAGACCAGATCCTTCATACATTCGAGCAGCGGCCCGATCTGTCCATTCCTCAATCTCGTCCAAATCTGGCTGAGTTGTCCTTTGGCTAAAACTGTGTTGCGAGTGATTTAGTACATAAACTGGTTGTGACTTTAAATCTTTTGCTCTCTCAGCGGTCGTGAAAAGGTAAGCGGTAGATGTGTTCACTGGTCTGTCACAGTCCCAAATTCGGAGTGGATTCAATATATACCTCGATGATACATAATCCTCATGAGTAATCATATCGATGCCGTTATTTGCGTTAAATCCCCATGGGGTCATCAACCCATTCCGGTGCTGATTCTGTACGAAGGGAAAGACATCATCATGTGTACCACCGTACTTCAGACAATATTGATTATGAGGAAAAATGTTAATAAAATCGTTCCCTCCATGATTTCCCCAAGGCACGGTCCACTGTCGTGCTCCACGAGCATAGTCTTCGGAATTCTCACCACCTCGGCGGTATCGACCTTCCAAATTACCACAAGGATAGATGACCAAACAGGTGTTACAAACGCCGTCTCCAACCGCTTGCGCGGCCATCCCAACCATTTCGCCGATGGTCGGAACTCCTGTAGGAGCGAATTTCACATTTTTCAGTCCCATGGTCTTTACTAACCATTCGGAATTAACAAGCGTAAGTCCCAGTTCTGAATCATACGGAGCATCAAAATATGGCCTAGGAGCCCATCTTGAAGCTGATCCTCCACTAGCACCAGCTATATGGCTATCACAGCAAATCACTCCGTCGACCTGATCAGGAGTCACACCTGCGTCCTCCATAGCCTTCTGACACGCGAGTATCGAATATGCCCCTACGGTTTCATCCATAGACTTGCCATCCCAACGCCGATCTACCGGTGAATGCCCATACCCAGATATACTTACTTTCCCTCTGTGTTCCCAGACACCTAAGCCATCCTTATCTCTTCGCCATTGATAATTATTTTGCATATTTTGGATCCTTTTTGCTAGCTCTAGAAGATTTGAAGTCTGAACTTTACGACACTACTTGCCACTCATGAATCAGCTGTCCCGGGCCCACATCCTCAAACACAACCTCGACCGCACTTCCAACTGGAACATCGTAGGGAGCTACACCAGGCAAATTAGAATAAAAATTTATAGACGGGTCTTCGTCAAGTGTAACCATGGCTAGATTATACGGTTGGTCAGGCATACGCCTGTTAAGCCTCCCGTCCTCTATCACGATAAATGTAGCCACATGGCCTTTCCCTTCGACATCTTTCCAGCCGAGATGTTCGGCGGAGCCACATACATGGCAAGCGGCTTTCGGAGGGTACTGCAACTTGTCACATGAGCCACAATGCTGAAGCATCAGTCGTTTACCGTTTACAGCATCCCAGAATGGCTTGCTTAGCTCATCAGATTCAGGAATAAGTTTAGGCATAGTATTACTCCAATCCAGAACAAATAAAGACTTGGAATTCTCCGGGGTAAATACCGTAACCACAAACCCCGGACAATTGAGCATAGAACACGGATAGAACGCTGTCAATGCTCCGCACGTCACTTGATTTTTTTTAAACACTCCGCTAAGGTCTGTAACATAATCCTCTTACGGAAATATAATACGGAGCTATTTTGGATCCGACATTCTTATCGGTGGCAACGTACATCTCAGAATTCCCGAATGCGTTGCCCGACCCACGAAACATACATCTGAAGGCAGAAACTCTCGCGACATTAGATATAACTGTTAAACTCCACTACTCTAGCTGCCAAACCTCCATCACTGTACTCGGCTGTGCCGCAGAAAGTCTCAAGGCTTCCACATATCCTGTTGGTTTACGCGAATCATACGTAGCCTCGGCTGATCTGAGCATGCACAATTCCGATCAAGCATCTCTTGCATCACTACACAGATTAGGGAGATAACGTTTTGCAAGCCGATATAATAGTCACTTTAATCCTGATAATGATCTTCGTAGTCTTCTCCGGTTTCTTTTCAAGCTCAGAAGCGGCATTTCTCTCACTACAGCGAACTCGGTTGACCTATTTAGTAAACAACAACGTGCCAGGCGCTAAACGAGTCCAGGATATGATCAACAATACAGAACGATTGTTGTCGACCATCCTTCTGGGAAACAACCTCGTGAACGTAGCATTTACTGCACTTGTGACTGCGCTAGCGGTACATTGGCTTGGGGAAGGAGCCATGGCTCTTACTGCCGCGACCGTTGTTGGAACTGGTATTTTATTGATTTTCGGCGAAATAATTCCTAAGAGTATTGCGGTCAAAAAATCTGAGAAGGTGTCCTTCTTATACGCACGGCCATTAAAAATGGTTGAATATACTTTATATCCCATAATATTATTCCTGCAATGGCTCTCCAGAGTTACTCAATCTATATTTGGGCAACAGAGTTCCGACGAAGAGGGCGTAACCGAAGGCGAACTCCGTATGCTCATAGATATGGGTAGGCAAGAAGGCGCTGTTGAAGAGTCTGAAGCTAAACTCCTAGAACAGGTATTTAGCTTCGGAGACAAACAAATCAGGGAAGTCATGACTCCCAGACCTCAGATAAAAGCAATCCAATCCGGAACCACTCTCAAAGAATTCCTGACCATGTTTGCAACAGATAGCCATACGAGGTTTCCTGTGTTCCGAGATGGGCCAGAAAACATCATAGGTACAGTAACTACAAAGGATATCTTCATGGCATTCGGTCGTAATGAAATAACCGAAAACACTGACATAACTAGTTTGGCTACTGGTCCATTCTTTGCACCGGAAACCAAACCTATAAGCACCACCTTCCGCGAAATGCAGCAATCACGACACGGTCTTGTATATGCTATAAACGAATTTGGTGGCCTTGCTGGTTTAGCCACCGCGAAACAACTTCTAGAAGTTCTTGTCGGAGATATGCCCGATACCGCCGAAGAAAGCCTACCCGAACCCGACTCAGAGGTATACGAATTAGTNGGGCAGACACTCATCTCCGAGATGCAGAGTGAACTGAACCTCAATCTTCCCGATGGGGATTANCAGACACTAGCTGGGTTCATTCTGGCCACACTGGGGCATGTGCCGGATAACGGCACTACGTTGCTTCAAGACGATATTAAGCTCGTTGTACTCCAAGCATCAGAGACAAGGATAGAATTAGTTCAGGTCGAAAGAATCATTAATGTTAATATCAGTTAGCAACACGACTTCTGTAGGAACTTACGTCTAAGGTATGCTCACAAGGAACCTACGCGCACCCAACTCTTTAGGCGTTTTTAAATACCGAGATTTCTCATTCGTCTGGTTATCAACAACTTTCGTCGCCACCGGCACACAGATGGAATCCGCAGTATTAGCATGGTATGTGCTTGAACTAACCGATTCTCCAGTCCTTGTTGGCATGATAGCAGGCGCCCGAATGGTACTCAATTTTTTGGCGCTCTACGCAGGAGCCATGGTTGACAGACTGGCACGAAACCGTCTATTAGTTGCCGTCCAGTTCATTATGGCTGGCCTCGCCCTGATAATGCTCCTTCTCATTCCTACTGAATACATTCAAGAGGCCAAAGTCGGGTCCACTTTGACTCGACTCAGCCATATATGGCCCATATTTGCCATAACAATGGGAGTAGGAATAGCAAGACTTTTTCAGATGCCTTCATCGCAGTCTTTAATAGCAGATATCTTACCTAAAGAACGAATCAGCAGCGGAGCGGCCTTCAATTCCGTCGCTATGAACGTAGCGATGCTGGCAGGCCCCCCGACTGGTGCTTTCATGTATAAGCTCTATGGTCCCGTTGGAGCATATTGTCTGATAATGACGCTGTACATTATCAGTGCAGGATCCGCACTTGGGATCAGAACCTCGGGACGTGAGCAAGCTTCACCAACATACTCCGTATTATCGACCATCAAGGAAGGTTTAATCTATGTAAAAGGGCAGCAAGTATTATGGGCTACTCTATTTGTCGCGGTCCTGATAAATATTGCTGGATGGACAGTACACACGAGCCTCGTGTCTATCTTCGCGAGAGAATCCCTTGGGCTTGATGCTGGAGGTCTCGGGATATTGCTCCTTTCGTTTGGAATAGGTTCATTAACAGGTGCACTCATTTTCGCAGGGATCGGTACCGTTCAGAAGACTGGGCGACTAATGATAATAGCAGTGATTGCATGGCACATTTTAATTATTCTGCTTGGCTTCAATCCGTCCTTTATCGGTAGCTTGCTTAACCTATTCTGTATTGGACTAGGGTTTGCATCTTCCCAGGTCATGATTCTAACCACTCTACTCCGTACAACGGAGCTATCATTCAGGGGTCGAGTTATGGGACTGCGCTCCATGGCTATTTTAGGTTTCAGTGTGGGTAGTGTAATGAATGGAGCCATCGCGCAAGCCATTGGGATCGAAAACACTCTTGTAGTGGTAGGGACAATCGGCATTGTGTTAATGTTACTACTAATGCTCGCGGCTCCTCAGCTACGCCGGTCATAACACCCTTTGAAAAAATGGCAATATTAATAAGGGAGTATAATGAGTCCAACCGATTGGTACGAATTAGCCAAACAGAAGGTAGATACTTTCCTATCACTTCTTGACCCTGAATTGGAAGTCACGGTCGAACAAATTGGCATTAAACCATATGATCACGATGAAGAGTACGAGAGTTATGTGCTCCTGTTTGCCCACCCAAGTAATGACATGCTGCACTGGAGTATGGAAATCAATCCGTCTCTAGATTTCATAGACAACGAACTCGAAACGACCGTTCGAAATATATATGCACAACGGATGCAATAGCATTCATCAACGAATTTTTTATAGGGGAAGATCATGACGACAGAAATGACGGGAAAACAGGCTTTGCTCGAAATGCTCAAAGCAGAGGGTGTTGAGTACATATTTGGTAATCCGGGTACCAGTGAAGGCCCTATCATAGACATGCTCGGTGACTATCCGGAATTTAAATATATTCTGACGCTACAGGAGAGTGTTGCGGTCGGGATGGGAGAAGCTTATGCTCGCTCCACTGGGAAAGCGTCTTTTGTGAGTCTTCATGTAGACAGTGGGCTCGCCAACGGGATCGCATTAATCCTCGATGCTTATAACACAGGAACACCAATGGTAGTGACCTCAGCTAACTATGATGTCCGTAAAATAAATGAAGTCAAAACTGACCTCGCTGAACTAGTCAGGCCGGTGACCAAATGGGCCGTGGAGCTAAGTACGCCCGATCAAATACCAAGTGTCATTCGTCGTGCCTTTAATGAAGCAAACACACATCCAAAAGGACCGGTATACGTCGGTTTCACTTCCAATGCACTGGAAGGGATAGCGAACATGAACCTTGTGCCGTCAACGAAGGTATATTCCGATGTACTGCCAGACCCAGCCGGTATAACCGCGGCCACAGAATTAGTTCTCAATTCCAACAGGACAATCCTCATGGTGGGAGATAGAGTATCAGACGACGACGCGATAGATTCAGCTGTCTCTTTAGCCGAACTTCTTGGGGTTCCAGTATATCAATCTAGAGGGGCCGAGGTCTCGTTTCCTACCACTCACCCGCAATTTTTCGGATCACTCTCTCTAAGAGTCTCTGAGCAGCGATCTATACTTGAAAGAGTCGATCTAGTCATCGCGGTCGGCATGGATGCTTTTGAAGAGCTGTTTTACTGGGGAGATGTGATTCTTGGGCCCAATACTAAACTTATACATATCGACCCAATACCAAGTCGTGCTGGACGGTCTGAACCGACTGATGTGCCAATCCTTGCTAATTGTAAAACAGGGATAGATGCACTTATATCTAGTATCAAGCCTCAGCTCACAGAATCCCTAATACAAGTAAATCAAGAACGTATAACCGCCATTGCTTCAGAGTCTAAAGCTTCCAAGGCATCGTTTCACGATAGCATGCAGGAAAAATGGGATCACATACCGATGACGCCAGCCAGAATGCTATCTGAGTTGGCTGACGCAATACCGGACAATGCAATTATAGTTGACGATTCCGTCAGCAGCCGCACGGTGTTACGACACTATTTCAACGCCGCCAAACGAGGAGACATCAGAGGTTATCGTGGGCAGTCCATTGGTGGAGGCATCGGGTGCACTATGGGAACCCAGTGTGCGAATCCAGATCGTCCCGTCATTGGGATCATAGGAGACGGCAGTGCCATGATGACTATCCAAGGCCTATGGACCGCCGCTAATGACAAAATACCCTGTACATTTGTGATCTGTAACAACGGTATGTATCGGGTACTAAAGGCAAACTTCAACGTCTACCAGAAAGATGTCCTAAAACTCGAAGAAACATCGGGGGCTAATTTGTTGTACTCTGATTTTGGAGTACCATTCGACATGGCCGCCATTGCAGAAAGCATGGGAGTCCCTAGCCAGCGAATCACTAGACCTGAGCAGATTAAACCTGCTCTAGAACAGGCTTTGGCTACTCAGGGCCCCGCACTCTTGGATATGATCATCGACGGGTCACTATAAGCAACGCAGTGGGTGGAAGCCGACCACTTTACATCGCCGACTTCCCCTAGATTATTAACGGCCCACCCATTGCCCATAGACAGGATACTGGCTACAGATAAACTCTATATAAGCAGGTTGACCCGAATCGTTGACCTTTAGAGCTCTCTGCAAAGCCGGAATTATGTCATTAGGATCTGAAATGCGCTCGCTATGGAATCCGAGTTGTCCTATAACCTTCGACATATCTACGTCATCATATCCTAATACAGAATGAGTGAATGGATCGTGCCCAGGCCCCCAAAACCCCGGACCGTAGCCAGCAAAACCACCGTTGCTGATATGAACGACAGTAATACCTAATTTCTCACGCAGTGGGACCTCCAGATTACCCAACATGTAACCAAGTCCAGCCTCCCCTGTTACCACTACAGCCGATCTGTCAGGATGTGCAAGCTTCGAGGCCAATGCGCCTGCTAACCCAAATCCCAAAGTCGAAACATTCCCCCATCCAAGAAAACCACGAGTAATCTCCGTTTCGTAAACAGTACTCAGTTGGTCCCTAGTGTTTCCAGATTCGTGAGTGACAAAGGACTTTTGGGGATCCAGAGTCTTCATTAGATCTCCGTATACTCGATAAGGATTTATGGGAGTTTCATTTGATACCATCACTTCATGGTACTGGGCTAAGCCAGCATCCTTGGCCGACTTAACTTCATTGTGGACCTTGGTTTTATCCGCATCGGAGACATTGCTGCCTATTGATCTTGCTTCATCAATTAGCGCTTTTAGGACAAACTTACTATCACCTATAACTGCATGGGCAGTGGGATATGCTTTGTTCACATGCAATTCATTTATGTTGCAATGCACAATGGTTTTCTCGACAGCATTTGGTATGGCGTGGCTAAATCGCCCTGGAGACAAGCTAGACCCTATTGCAAATATCAGATCACTCTCCGTCAAATACTGAGTCACATGATCTCCCCTGACTCCAACGAACAAAGGATGGCTTTCAGGGAAGACTCCTTTACCCTTTAAGGTGCTCACTACCGGTGCATTCACCAACTCTGCGAACTCTACTAACTCGGAGGACGCTTGCCCATATACCACACCTTCCCCCGCATAGATCAGTGGAGCCTTAGCTTGGCACACCGCAGCTACGGCCGCCTTAATATCATCAGGATCAGGCAGGGTTTTCCAGCCTTTTACCGGTACATATGGGTCAGCCAATTCATCATAAAGCGCCGTAGGATCGGGCACCGCCAATATTACTGGGCCAGGACTACCACTCCTAAGCATAGTGAAAGCTCTTCTCATGAATTCCGGAACGCGCTCCGGTTTGTCTATATACCCAAACCACTTAGATACTGTCTTCATAGCAGAGAAAACATCATATTGGCTATTTTGGGAGCCGCCGATTGGCACACCATCGGTAATACACAAAACCGGTGTACCATCTTCGTAAGCTTGAGCCATCCCAGCATAGGCATACTGCATACCCGCTGCGTTGACACCTCCTTGAAACGTACAAACGCCAATACGCTGTCCAGCTGTAATTCTGGAGAAAGCATCGGCCAAAGCGACAGCATACCTATCATCACGCATCATCACCATTGGGACACCTTCTTTTCCCAACGCGTTATTGACGCGACATACTGGGAAAGTCGACACCCAATCTATTCCTTCCTGTTTTAATATACGTACAATTCCCGTTGCAACATCTATACTCATAACTATTTCTCACCTATTTGAAAGAAGTTTATGTACTTTACCACCACTGAGACATTCCAGCCATAAAGAACCACATGATGATATCATTTAATGTAATGACCCTAGAAATTCCATTGCACTCAATCCCATAGCTCGAGGTATTATGGACCGTTTAAAACTAAATTCTTATCTCCCTCAACTCGACGGCGAAATCTCAGTTCCCGGTCTGGCGTCCGATGTAGATATTTTTCGTGATCAGTATGGCATCCCCCATGTACATGCAGAGTCCAGACTTGACGCCTATTTCGGGCAAGGGTTTGTGACCGCGCAAGATAGACTATGGCAAATGGAATATGACAGGCTCAGAGGTAGTGGTAGATGGGCCGAAATTGCCGGCATATCTGCCCTGGATCAAGATAAAACAGTGCGCAAATTTGGATTAAGGCGAAGTGCAGAAAGAGATTATCACGAGCTAAATAAACCCACACAGGCTATATTCCAAGCATATGCCCACGGTGTGAATGCATTCATTAACACCGCTGATGCTTTACCTCCAGAATATGACTTATGTGACTTGAGACCCGAAAAGTGGGAGCCTTGGCATGGACTCATAATTTATAAGATACGACACATTTTAATGGGGTTGTTCGAATCAAAATTGTGGCGCTATACGTTATCAAAGGAAATTGGTGCTGAGAAAACGGCAGCACTTTTCCCACAATATAAAGATTCTGACTTTCTTATACTCCCACCAGGCCACAGATACTCTGAAAAGTTATCTCATTTAGCCGAAGAGCTTGAGAACGCACTACGGGTCTTAAATCCAAACCATGAATCAGACTCAGGAAGTAACAGCTGGGTATTATCCGGTGCACTTACTGAAACAGGTTTACCTATTTTGGCTGGTGATTCCCATAGAGCACTCGACACACCCAACGTTTATTACCAAAATCACATGCGCTGCCCAGAATTCGATGTAATAGGGTTGTCCTTCCCTGGAATCCCCGCTTTCCCTCACTTTGGACACAACGAATCAGTTGCTTGGTCAGTAACTCACACATTTGCGGATTACCAAGACATATACGTTGAAGAGTTCAACCCTGACAATGACAGTATGTACCGGTCCCAGAACGGATGGGAGACAGCCTCCGAATCCCAAGAGGTATTCGCTATTAAGGACCACGCACCAGAAACCATGAAGATCTGGACTACTCAGCATGGGCCGATCATATGCGGCTCACCCCAAGATGGCTACGCGCTAGCCCTCAAGTATACCGCGACCCACGGGCCCACTACGTGGGCGGAGTCCCTGCACGAGATGTTGCTTTCCCAAAACCTACATCACCTCAAATCATCGATGAAAAAATGGGAAGACCCCTGCAACAATCTTTTAATGGCAGACACCAAAGGCAACATCGGCTACCTCTGCAGGGGACACATCCCGATACGCCCCAGACAGAACGGCCTATTGCCTGTACCGGGCTGGGACCCTCAATATGAATGGACAGGCAGGATCCCTTTCGACGACTTGCCATCGGAGACAAACCCATCCAGCGGGTTCATATCAACCGCAAACAACAAGCCAGTAGGAGATGCCTATCCGTATTTCATCTCTGTAGACTTTGCCCTTGGCTACCGTATCGAAAGAATCAATCACCATTTACTCAACAATTCTTCTTTCAAGGTAACGGATATGAAGAAAATCCATGCTGAGAAAGTATCTATACCCGCATCTGTGTTTCGTGAAAAACTATGCGGGCTTGATCTGGACTATGATGATAATTTGACCGAAGCTATGGAGATGTTCCAAGAATGGGACTGCACAATGGAAAAAACTCTAATATGTCCGACTATTTATAGTGTCCTACGAGACAATGTCGTCGCGGAACTGCTAACAGAACAGTTAGGGGAAAAATTATACAAACTTGTATGGGAGCCGGCAGACCGAGGGCGAGTTACCTTTTTAAACAGGTTTAAGGCTCTGGTCACAGACCATCTTCGGGAGGATAACACCACCCTCCTCAAGAAAGGAGATACGTGGTCGGGGATACTAATCCGCAACCTATCTAAGACCCTCGATATTCTAAGTGAGACCTTAGGTGCCTCACCAACTAACTGGACGTGGGGTAGGATTCATAAAGCGGAAGCTATTCATACGTTGAGCGGACTCTTTCCAGAATTGGCCTCTATGTTAAACCCTCCGCAAATGTCTGTCAGTGGTGACGGAGATACACCCCTCGCTGGCAGTTACGCTCCTGCAAACGCTGCGCGAGTCACTAGCCTTTCCGTAGCCCGATACGTGTACGATCTATCGAATTGGGATAACTCCTCATGGGCCATACCGCTTGGAGCGTCAGGAAACCCGGCCAGTCCCCATTATTATGACCAATCTTCAGTCTGGCAGAGTATCGAAATGGTACCTATGTACTACGATTGGAAAGGAATAATCGCTAATTCGGAACACCACCAGACATTGCGCCATTAGTATTTTTGTATCAGTACAACTTAGGGCGTTACTATAGGCAGGTTCGCCTCTTTCCACCCATTGAATCCTGGATTCATATAATATACGTTGCTATACCCCATAGCCTTCAGTGTGTGCCCTGACAGGGCACCTCGACCTGCGCCCATTCAATGAGCGACTATGCATGTGCTTTTATCTGGAACTACTTCCTCTATGCGACCTTCTATCCTCCCTCGGGGTAGAAGTATTGCACCTTCAATATATCCTTTTTCAGTTTCGTCTGGCTCTCTTATATCCAGAATTACAACATTCTCTCCAGACTCTCTCCTATCATAAGTTTCCTTAGCCGAAATTTCAGGGACAGTTAACTGGGCAATCTCGACTAACTTACTCCCAATATTTTCCATTACCTTCCTCCGAATTTGTGTAATATTCGCCGAGTATAACAAATCGACGATGGCCTCAAACTCTATAAGAGCCTGTTGAGCTTATTCCTTCCGCTTTTCTATTGTCAATTCCAACCATCGCTAATACTTTGCAATTAACCTTTCTAAATGGGCCTTCACTTCAGGCCAATCGTCGTCGACGAATCCAAATAACACGGTGTCTCTGTGCGATCCGTCCTTCCGAATCCGTTCCTTACGTATGATACCTTCCTGAATTGCTCCCAAGCGCTCAACGGCCTTACGTGATTTGATATTTTGAATGTCTACGGTGAGTCCTACACGATGCGCCCCAAGGGTTTCAAAAGCATATTTTAGGAGCATATACTTACATTCTGTGTTCATTCCAGTGCGTTGATACCTAGTACCGTACCAGGTGGCAATATCCAAGGTCCTATGTTGTCGATTGATATGAGAATACCCCGACGAACCCGCAAACCGACCATCACTCATAGACATCACCGCACAAACAAGCCTACTACCAGATGACTGGTCTTTGAGGCGATTGGCTATCCACTGCTCCGCTTCGAATCGATTTCTTGGTCGATCATTTCCTAGATACGTCCAAATAGCGTCGTCATTACCTGCCTCCAAGACACCTGCGGCATGTTCAAAACCCAACGGTACCAGACGCGCAATCGTTCCAGTCAATTCAAAAGGTTGCGGATCAAAGATCGTTTTATCAGACATGAATAGCCCCTCTCTAATGATATCTATCGACTAGCACAATAAGACTCCTTGCCATTAACCCCACGCATGTAATTATATATCAGATAGAAAGGCATTGACCTTGACTGTGTTTCCTTCGCGCACTATCCTCATCGTACAAACAATTCATATAGGGATTATTGCATAATACCCTAATACGGAGGCCAGAATGAAACTCACTATACTGTCTCCCGCTGCGAACAGAGTAGACTTCCAAGTCCCACAGGCGAAACGCTTAGACACTTTAGATGGTAAAACCATTGGCCTCTATAACAATATGACTGGAGGAGCGGACGTAGCTGTGGACAGAGCTGCGGATCTGATAGCTCAACGTTTTCCCACTGTAAAATTTGAACGATACGGAGGTCCTGTTAGAGAAGGACGCCCTGTCCTAAGCCGAGGTGTCCACATCGATGAACAAGAAGCGGCCAAAATCGCCACAGAAGTCGATGGCATGATCGGAGCCACAGCACATTGAGGCGGATGTACGTCATGGCTTGCCCATGACATGGTTGCGATAGAAAAGGCAGGCATACCAGCAGTAGGTATCGCCGCAAAGAGTTTCGCCCGTGCGTGGCAGTCTTGTGTTGACGGGTGGGGCCAGCCAAATACAGCGTTTGTCACTATTCCTCATGCAACGACTGGCCAGCAAACCCCATATATCCATCAAATGGTCGATGGACAAATCGACGACATAATTGCCGGTTTAACAACTGCACATTCTTTGCCCCCGATTCACCAACTCGCGACAGCGAATGCACCAACAGAAGCCTTCTCTATCCAAATGGACTCTAGCCCAGCCGGATTGAATGCAGTAAACGACTTCCTTGCTGAACGCGATTGGAGTGATGGCATACCAGTCATCCCCCCAACACCTGAGCTAGTTGAAGCAATGCTTAAGGGGACAAGACGTGCTCCACAAGATGTCTTAATGATTATGGAGCCGGGTTTTGGAATAGCGACGGTAGAGAAAATAGCTATCAACGCAGTTATGGCCGGTTGTAAACCAGCTCAGTTCCCAGTTCTTTTGGCCGCAATAGACTGTTTAGCCCAGCCACAGAGTAATCATCGTGATATGCAAGTGTCGGGACATACCGAAGCACCCCTTATTTTAGTGAATGGGCCGATTGCCCAGCGAGCGGGGATAAATTGCGGTACATCAGCCATGGGACCCGGAGTCGTAAACACGGCAAATACAGCAATCGGTCGTGCTCTTCGGTTGTGCTTGATCAATATCGGCTATTGTAAAGCAGGTACAGGAGATCCAAATTTCGTTGGGTTACCCACAAAATTTGGGATGTGCATAGCCGAAAACGAGGAAATTAGCCCATGGGATCCATATCATGTTGACCTGGGGTTTGCTCGCGAAGACAGCGCAGTCACAGTAGTGACGGTCACCGGCCCAGCTGACATTCTTGACGCTCGCTCCAAAAACGACCAAGAAACACTATCCAATATAGCGTCTATGATGTTTTATCCTGGAGCCGGCAATGGCAGTTACATCCGAGGCCAAGCATCCGCCCAAATTGGTCACACAAGTGAACGCATCACTTACCCGGGCCCCTACCACCCCATCATATTAAGCCCCTCTAGGGCTGTGATACTTAATGAGGCAGGGATTGGAAAACGCGCCGCACAAGAATGGCTACACCAACACTGCCGCGTGAGCATGGAATCCATCCTTAATGGCGGCCCTATTCCAACAAACGAACACGGCCAATGGCTGAACCACCCCGAATTGCAAAGTCTGTCTGAAGTTCCAGGTTCCAGCATACCCGCCTTGGAAAACCCAGATCAATATTTATTGTTTATCACCGGAGGAACAACTCATTATGGCAATTTCTTCTACGGCACTTATGGCATAGCTACCGTAGGTATAGAAGAATAACACTCCTAACTAATCCCGAGGGAAACGCAATTTTATGAACAAAACTGAGCTCGGTATCGGCGTTATTGGAGCTGGGCGTATAGGCACCTTGAGAGCTAATATGGCCTGCAAGCACCCGTCCGTACAATTTCTGGCCATCTCCGATATTGACCCGGATAAATCTGGCCTACTAGCACAGCGAGTGGGGGCCGATTTTGCATCAAGTAGCAACTCCGCTGTCATAAGTCACCCTGAAGTCACGAGTGTAATTGTGTCAACACCCGAGCATGAGCACGTAGCACCTATACTCGAAGCACTCCACTTAGGAAAACCGGTGTTCGTAGAAAAACCTTTAGCCCTTACTATTGCTGACACCGACCTCCTAGTTGAAGCAGCGGACGAGACAGGAGTAGAGCTACGAATTGGATATTCTAGGCGTCACGATAGACGTTGGATGCTGGCCAAAGAACAAATATCCCAAGGACGACTAGGCACAGTACTGGGAATCCAATCACGTGTATACAATACCAGATCGCATATGGCTGAGATCCTCAAACGATCGCCTGAGGCTACACCTGTGCTAGATGCTCTCACTTATTACGTTGACATGGCATGTTGGTACCTAGAAGACAATAAACCTATAGAAGTCATAGCCCGTGGACAATCAAAAGTGTATAAAGAAATGGGATATGATATCCACGATGTCACATGGGCCATAATAACGTTCGAAAATGGAGCTTTGGTCAACCTCGGTATCTGCTATGCCTTGCCCGCAAAATACCCAACATATGGGCAAAGTGCTAAATTCGAAGTCCTAGGAGATGAAGGCGTAATACTTCTAGATGTCGATAATAAAGATAGCTTTCTATTCACAGAACGAGGAGTTCCGCACGCTTACGTGCCAGACCATGAGGTGACGGCATTATTCTTGCAAACTAATTCTTCTGGTGACTGGGCTCAAGGAGAATACTGGGGGCCTATTGCCAACGAGACCCGATCATGGTTAGACCATCTGGCGACAGGATCTCCATGTTCGCATACAACAATCAGGGAAGGTCGACGAACCGTGGAAGTTACTTTGGCTATTGAAGAGGCTGCTCGCACAGGACGTGTCGTCACACTCTCGGGCCGCTGACTAAATGAAAAAGACTATACTCCAACATACAACTACTTACCTATATTTTAATCGGGGGACACATGATTTATAACGCTGAAGCAGCAAATATATCCATTGCAGTAGGCGGCGATGCCATGATAACACGCCGAATGTCACCTTTTAAGGAACCAGAATTTCTGGAACTCGTTAACATATTGAGATCGGCAGACGTTAGTATTGTTAACCTAGAAATGCTGTTCCATGACTATGAAAGCAGTTGGCAGTGGAGCGGAACTACATATACCCGATCAGACCCTCACAACCTCACCGAACTCCAGTGGATGGGCATAGACGCGGTAACCACCGCAAATAATCATTCTTACGACTTTTCAGAGGGTGGCTTTCTTAAAACCTTAGAGCACTGCAAGGATATCAATTTACCTCAGGCTGGAGGCGGACGTAACGCCGATGAATCCCGTGCCCCAGCCTACGTAGACTCGAATGCGGGTAGGGTCGCTGTTATGGCAGCAACGAGTACTTTCAGCGAACAGTCACGCTCTGGTCCGGGTCGCCCTGATTTCGCCGGCAGACCAGGAGTTAATGCTCTCCGGCATGAACTTACACACCATGTCAAAGACGATGTTTTTGACGCACTTGAAAAAGCAAATATTGAACTCGGATACAAAGAGGAACAGATAGCCAGAGACTTCTTTGGCTTCAGAGGTGTTGAAAAAGACGTCGACTCAGAGCAGGACCTGGAATTCCTAGAGCACAACTTCGTCCGAAGTGACCACTTCGGAGTTCACACCGAGATGAATACATCTGATCAGTCTGGTATAGCAAAATGGATCAGGGGTGCACAAAAGCAATCTGACTGGGTCGTATACGGCGTTCATTGCCACGAAAGCGGCAGCACAGGAGATTTCCACGGATTATCACGCATCTCTCCCCCACAGTTTCTAGTGGATTTTGCACGTTGGACAATTGACCAGGGTTGCGATATGTTTGTTGGCCACGGTCCTCACTTTCTCCGTGGGATAGAAATATATAAAGGGAAACCAATCTTCTACAGTCTAGGCAATTTCATATTTCAGAATGAGAGCGTACTATGGCTACCTGACGAAGCGTACAGAAGATTCCAATTAGACCATAACCATACTCCCGGTGATTATTTAGATACTCGATCTGGAGGAGGGAGCCGCGCATTTGCTGCTGATCCGGTGTTCTGGCAGAGCGTTGTGGCGGTATGTAATTATGAATCTGGATCACTTTCTAGTATAGACTTGCACCCAATTGATATGGGGTATCAGAGACCAATTCCACAGCGAGGAAGACCTGTTTTAGCAAAAGGTCAGATTGCCCGTGAAACTCTTAAATGGCTGCAGGAAGTTTCTACTCCATACGGAACGCAAATAGACATAGCTGGTGATACAGGGCGTATTGTTCTGTAAGAATTAAAACTGTCATAGCAAAATGTCTCCATACTCGAAGAAAATAATAAATCTAACTGAACTTAATGAAAGGTCGCAATGAAATCATATCTGATCCTAGCTATTTGTCTGCTTTTATTGATATCATTAGCCGCTTGCACTCCTGAAAAGGACCAAGGCTCCCAAACAAAAGATCGACCTACACAGTCCGCTGTTCCGGATAAGGGTGACCGTTCTGATTCAGCCAACATGGAAAAAGACAGTATCGACCGTGCTATAGCTAAATATCGCACGAGTCTCGTGATCCTGATAATGCAACTTTTCCAACATTCTGTATGGGTGCTAGGGGAAGAAGACAATATCCGCAAAACATTAAAGCATAATGATTTAACTATGGCCGGTAGTCTTATAAGAGGCGAGGACCATCCCTCCAGTTCAAAAGATATATGGGGAGTAGAATCCCCGCCGATGAGCGGAGGCCAAGCCTACGTTGCGTCCAACGCGGATAGTCTGTTTGTTATTTTTCGATCGACAGACGCGGAAGATGGGTGGGATCTTACCCTCAATGTACTAACAGATCTGGAAGCGTACTATACTGATCTAGACTTCCTCGATGACAACCCCAAGTTAGCTGACAAGTTTGGGCCTTTGAAAGTCCACTCTGGTTTTCATAAGGAATATCTACGGTACAGAGAACAAATCATCTCCCATATACAAGATCATCCCAACAAACGTATACATGTAAGTGGCCATAGTTTAGGTGGCGCGCTTGCTTCGCTCAGCAGTTTGGACATAGTCGCACAAACAGGCCGAGATGTGACCCTTGTGACATTCGGAGCACCACGCGTCGGCAATGCAGCCTATCAGAAACTCTCCGACCACCTAATACCAGCGTCCTACAGAGTCGTAGTCAATGGCGATCCCATACCACGTGTCCCGGGACCGCTTCTCGGTTACCAACATTTTGGGAAAGTTCTGCAGATCAATGATGTGGGCAACCAAGTTGATCCACAAAATTTAAAGTCTAGCGCATTGTTCCAAAAGTTCGACTTTCCCAAGCATCCACTGACTAGTTATCATGGGAGCCTGGTCAAACTCCTTAAGAATTGCATAAATGATCAATCACACTCTGACTTAAAACCCTGCATTGACCTAACCTGGCTAGAATCCTCCTCAGAAGCCGAACGCGCCGCCTCGCGTAAGGCTTGGCAGGTCATTCCTGAAGGAAGCATACCGTGGCAAGGACTAGAAGTTAACTCTATCCCTATTGATACTTCGAAACTGACTGAGCTAACGAATGTACTACCGGAAGTAGATTTTACTGATGTAGCTCCCTTGCTGCCGCTTGATAACTTCCTAATCGATGGCATATCGCTCGAAAATATACCAATAGATGATTTGCCCTTAGATAAACTGGATCTTGATCAGCTTATCCCCGAAATACCCCTAAGGAAACCTGACTTGAAAAATCTCATCAAGTAGGTGTCACATGCTGAGCAAACAGTGCACACATCGCTGTATTGCTGGACTAAGCTACAGATAGAACAGTCCTCGGTTGTCGTGCCCAAATACGCTTAAGCATTCTATCTGTAGCTATCATTATCCAGTTCCCGCCAACTGTGCAAATTCCTCTCTCCACTTAGAAACATCCCCAACACCCATGGCTTCTCTATAACTGAGGATGCCACCTGCCGTGATACCGAGCTTAGTCGACTGCGTTAAAACACCCAACTCTTCTAAAGTACTCCGTGAGGTACGCCCAACCAACCATGGATACTCTTGTTGCTCCCCGTATTCTTTCAATTCAGAGAGAGAGACCCCCGGTGTAATGTCGACAGCTATTATGTCAACCAATCCGGCGAATTCCGAGTGAATTACTTTCAGTTTCTGTAACTCAGAAACGCAACCCTTTCAAGTAGGACTGTAAAAGAAGAGAAACACTGGTTGTCGTTTTGCGATATACTCTGCCTGAGTCACAATGTCCCCGCTAGCAAGCGTGATTGAGTACACAGACCTCTCTTTATCCCCAAGATCGGAATAGCGTTTAGAATGCTCTCCATCGAGGTCCGACCTTACGTCGCGAGCCCCAATGATCCCACATCCAGTGGTGCTAATCAGCGTGAAGAGTAAAGATAGAACAAGGAAAGCTTGTCCGAACACATGCCGTTTGGTGATCATCTGCTTGCTAAGGTTCATCATAAAGTTCCTTGTGTATCCTCACTGCTCCATACCTTACACTCAGTGCACACCGATTCCGGTATAAGCCCCAAACGAATCAGTATCCCAAAGACATAACAACCTGCACAAAACCCTAAAATGCACTCCATTCCTGCGAAAACCGTCAGTAATCCGATTAATGCACTCGCATATAATTGGTACCCAGCAAGGTAGACTGATACCGATCCGGCGACTACTAACAGTCCGACTGCTTGAGCAAACCTC
>PBPE01000052.1 GCA_002724585.1 Dehalococcoidia bacterium
TGCCCTTCCAGAGCCGTTACCGCACAATGCAAGCCGGATTGCTGCCCAAACCGCCAAACAGGTCGTTCTGCAAAGACTCCGAGAGGCAGAGCGAGAACTTTTGTATGACGAGTTCATCCAACATAAAGACGACATAGTCTCCGGGATAATAGAACAAGTAGACGGTAACCGAACAGTCCAGATAGACCTGGGTAGAGCGCAAGCTGTAATGCCAAGTGACGAGCAAGTGTTCAGCGAAAGATATCGAAAAGGACAGCGGCTGAAGGTATTCGTTCTAGACGTTCGGACTAGCCCAAAAGGCCCCGAGATATTAGTATCCCGCAGCCATAAAAATCTTCTAAAAAGACTATTTGAGATTGAAGTCCCTGAAGTATATAACGGTGTAGTTGAAATAAAAGCAATAGCGAGGGACCCAGGTTTTAGAAGTAAAGTCGCAGTCAACTCTACCCAAGATGGAATCGACCCAGTTGGGTCCTGCATTGGCGTTAGAGGAAACCGAATCCAAAGTATAGTTAACGAATTACAAGGCGAGAAAATAGACGTCGTACCGTGGGACGATGATCCGAAAGAGTTCATAGCGAAGGCACTAAGTCCATCTGAAGTAGTACACGTGGAACTAGAACACTCAGAACAAACCGCAGTAGTGGCTGTTCCAGATAGGCAGTTGTCTTTAGCAATAGGGAGAGAAGGGCAGAACGCAAGACTAGCTGCCCGACTAGCAGGCTGGCGTTTAGATATCAAAGGCCTATCGGAATGGGAAACATATCAGGAAACAAAACAAGTTGAACAAGCTGAAAGTACGTTAGAAGAGGAAGCCGCGGCACAGACTGAGACAGCAGCGATCGAAGACAGCGTTGGTGTTACGGACTCTATTTCTGAAGATATTAGTTCCACTCCTAACGTAGAGACTGAAGAGACATCGGTTGAGGTCACCGCTAACATAGACGATGAAGCAACAACTAGCGACGAGATACCATCAGGAGTTCTCGACGAGAATCCAGTCACTGACAACCCATTGATAGATGAGGATGCTGTTCTAGAAGCATTGATCAGAGAAGAAGAGATGGCAACCGCGACAAACCAGACCTCCAACAGTCCAGAAGCCATACAAGATCAAAGCTTAAGCGTCGACAGCTTGCAGGATTTTACCATAGAAGACTTGAGCTCCATGGATACCCTCGATGACGAAGAGACTGATACCGAGGACACTGATCTACCTGATCTGCCTGTTTTCACGCCTGATGCGGGTAAAATCCGATTTGCGGAGGATATTGTACCTGAACAACGAGGACCAGGTAGAAGGGACAGACGTACGAGAAGAAGTGGCGCGGGAGCAAACACGAATCGCCGAGGAGGGTCTGGCAGGTAGAGTTTCATAGGTACCCATTAGGAGATTATATTAACTAATCACCTTACCAAACAGCTGGCCCTTATATTCAACGAAAAAGATCACGAGCAACACTGAAATATAGATGATCAGTAGGACGGATAAAGAGGCATACAAGCAAAAAGTATATTAATTAATCAGAGACGGTCCCGTAAATCAAAACCCTAATATTAGAATCAAAAAAGGTCTACATGTCCCCTGATTAGATGTCAATACCTAACTAATCCAAATCGCCTACCTGAAACTGGCGCATAATCGAACAACTAGGATCTGATATGACCTCTGAAGATAACATAGCTAACACAGACAATGGCAGACCTAATACAGGACGTGATCCAAGGAAGACCGCGAGCCGAACACTGGTACTACCAGAAACCTTAAGTGTTAAACAACTTGCGGATCTCCTAGACGAGAGCCCAATAGACGTTATTAAGCAGCTGATGCGTAGTGGAATTATGGTATCCATGAACCAAATTATCGACCATCAGGTTGCATCGGTAGCTGCTAACGCTCTGGGCATACGCACCCGAGTAAACGAGTCTGATACTAACGGTGCACATCTGTCCAGCGAAACAGTCTCAACTGTTGACGATAGTGATCTAATAACTAGACCCCCAGTCATAACGATTCTAGGCCACGTGGATCACGGTAAAACCAGTCTTCTAGACGCAATACGCGAAGGACATGTTGCCGAAAACGAGGCCGGCGGGATCACACAGCATATTGGGGCTTATCAAATTGAGACAGAAGGCCAAATTGCTACATTTCTTGACACACCAGGACACGAAGCTTTCACAGCAATACGTTCTAGGGGCGCCCGCGTTACCGATATTGCAATCTTGGTAGTAGCAGCGGACGATGGCTTGATGCCTCAAACAATTGAAGCAATCAACCATGCCAAGGCTGCAGAAGTTCCAATTATAGTCGCTATCAATAAAATGGATTTACCCGGCGCAGACCCTGAACGAGTAAAACGTCAGCTAAGTGAACAGAATCTACTTGTTGAAGATTGGGGAGGCGATGTTATATCTGTTGAAGTATCCGCGAAAACAGGTGACGGACTAGACGCCCTCTTAGAAAATATCTTTTTAGTATCAGAAATATCAGAATTAAAAGCCAATCCGAATAAACCAGCGACTGGCGTGGTCATAGAATCGAAACTTGATAGAAGACGTGGCCCTACGAGTACCGTATTGATCCAAGGAGGGACACTNCACATTGGAGATTATATCGTAGCAGGCGAAACCTGGGGACGNATAAGNGCGATGACAAACGACCGAGGCGAATCAGTNGACCAGGTCCAGCCTGGCACACCAACAGAACTNCTCGGTTTCAACTCAGTCCCATCTGCAGGCGACCTATTCTCAGTGTCAACAAGCGAAAAAGCTGTTCGTTCAATCGCCCAAGCNTCAGANAAATCATCTCGCTCGCAATCATCCCAATCACGAGCAATTACCTTAGACGAAATTGTNAATCAAATCGACTTAGGCGACATCAAGGAACTAAACCTAGTCTTGAAATGNGACGTCCATGGTAGCACTGAAGCCGTCTGCAAATCGTTGGAACAACTGACAGCTCAAGAAGCTCGAATACGCATCCTTCACTCAGCCGTTGGCGGTGTTGCAGAATCAGACGTACTACTAGCCAGCGCGTCACAAGCTATAGTTGTAGGATTCAATGTCCCAGAAGAGCTCGGTGTGGACAAAGTTGCGGATCGAATGGGTGTCGAAATAAGACACTATGACATCATCTATAAGCTTATTGAGGAAATGGAGCTCGCTCTTCAAGGTATTTTGGACCCAACGTACCAAGACATTATCCTAGGCCAAGCTGAGGTCAGGGAAGTCTTCCCATCTCGTAGGGGCACTCAAATCGCCGGCTGTAGAATTATAGAGGGGAAGGTGACCAGAGGCACGTCCATGAGAGTAGTTAGAAATTCTGAGACCCTACACGATTCGACTATCGTGAGCCTAAGACATTTCAAAGAAGAAGTTAATGAGATGAACTCAGGCACAGAATGTGGAATTATGATTCAAGGATTTAATTCGTTTGAAGAAGGAGACATACTAGAATCTTATCGACAAGAGAGAGTCTAGTATCGCCACCCAAGTAAGCAGTAATAATCCCCACACTAAGTAACCACGAGGAAGAATGTCCAGAAGAACCGACCGCATCAATGTTCTAATGCGCCAAGAACTGAGCGGATTAATTTCACGCGAAATAAAAGACCCCCGAGTCTCAGGAATTATTACCATCACGCAAGTAGACACTTCCAGCGACATGAGAAATGCGCGCGTTTATCTAAGCGTCATGGGAGATTCAGACACAAAGCGCGAGGCACTAGATGGGCTACGTTCCGCATCCAGCTTCCTACGCAGAGAACTGCGCACTAAAATATCCCTTAGATACATACCGTTCTTAAGTTTCGAACTCGATGACACACTGGAGCATTCCATTAATATCCTCAACATCCTGGACACCATCAAACCTAACGATCCTCCTTCTGAGCCATCCCAATCCATCCTCTAACATGACCACTCAAACTAACATCTCCGGATACCTAAATGTACATAAACCCATTGGTATCACGTCCATGGAGACGGTTCGACGCCTAAAACAATCGCTACCCAAGAAAACTAAAGTAGGGCATGCCGGGACGTTAGATCCTCTTGCGGTAGGAGTCTTACCAATCTGCATTGGAGCAGCAACACGTCTTATGGAATATGCCGTCTCCGGAACGAAGGTATACATTGCTGATCTGAAACTCGGCTACACCAGTGACACATACGATGCAGAAGGAACCATTACCCCCTTGGACCCCAGCATGACGATACATCAATCAGACATTCAGCAAGTACTAAAACTGTACATTGGCCGCATACAGCAGATACCACCTATGTACAGCGCTCTAAAGCGCAACGGACAGCGCCTGTACGATTTAGCCCGTGCAGGACTAGAGATAAGCCGTCCTCCACGACCGGTAGACATATTTGCGATCGAACTCTTAGATTACTCCTATCCATCGCTCCGGCTATCAGTCACGTGCGGATCAGGAGTATATATACGTTCCTTAGCATCCGATATCGGCGACTCTCTAGCATGTGGCGCATACCTTACAGCGCTGACCCGCGCACGATCAGGTTCATTTCATTTGTCAGACGCCATTCTCCTATCAGATCTACACCAACAAGACTGGGATTATATAAAGCCTTTACTGAAACCAATCGATTTCACCTTGCAAGACTTGCCAATTTCACAGTTCACCGATGATCAAAGTACTAGGTTAATTCAAGGCCAAACCATTACATCGCATTCTGAAGGCAATCTATCACACCTAACCGATTATCGAGCGTACGACGGTGATCTCAACTTTTTTGGTATAACACGATTGATAGATTCCGTCTGGCATCCCATAAAGATGTTCTCTAAACTCTAAAAAGTATCAACCAAGATCCCTGGCATTTCTAATCGCATTCGATACTGCGCTAGGAGACACCATGCACGATTCAAGCTCAGACTCTCAACCAGAATCAATTCACGCTCCAAATGTTTGCATCAGGTGCCTTAAACATCTTTCCTCAACTCAAGGACATACTTTACCAGTGAAATCTACCACTACTCCCGAAACTTCTGCAGTAATAAAGTGTACTGCTTGTTCGCTTATACATATTCCTATGTTGAAAAGGTCGACGATTACATGTTTAATAGTTGGCACTTTGCTTACCCTTCTCAACCAAGGGGACGTAATTATCTCAGGACTCCTCACATCGGCTCTAATTTGGAAAATTCCGCTAACGTATTTTGTGCCGTTTGGAGTTTCAACAATTTCCGCATTACTGAATACTCGCAGATAACCGTTTATCAGTATTTACGAATGACACCAACGACCTTTCCACGCACCTCAACATCTTCAGCCTGACAATAGATAGGACCCATTGCACTATTTGCGGGCTGCAGTCGTACCCTGTCACCTTCTAGATAAAACTTCTTCAAGGTCGCTTCCTCACGATCCGTAATCCAAGCCACCGCCATCTCACCTTGTTCAACAGTAGGTGTCGGTTGCACAAGGACGACGTCACCGTCATCAATCAACGCATCTATCATAGAAGTTCCCTTGACCTCCAATGCGAATACAGTCCCATATTTCCTATTTACTTCATCCGATATCTCTATGAAATCAAAATCCAGATTCTGTGAGTCCGCTTCGTTAGGAAAAATTGGTATAGGGCTTCCTGCAGCAATGCTACCCACTATTGGAGCTCTAGAAACATTAAGATTTTGTGTCACAGCATTACCCAACAACTCTATCCCTCTAGCCATATCGGGGCGTCTGTTAAGGAAACCGTCTCTGTCCAAAAGTCTTAGATTGTAATCGACTACCGACGTAGAGCTGATCTCACAAGCTTTTTGTATATCTCTCACAGTA
>PBPE01000053.1 GCA_002724585.1 Dehalococcoidia bacterium
CGATGTCCCCCATCCAATCAATAGTCCTGAGAATTATTTGTTTTATGGTTTAGGATGTAAAAGTACAATTGGTTCACCTGTAACCTGTTTGTGGCGTGCTCCCGAAGTAGGCTATTGGATGGACTTTGCGGATTTTGATGGAGATGGGCAACCAGATAGCGGATCAACGGGAAATGAGAATGGTGGCCGTTCTTCTTACATACACTATACAGAACCTTATCCTGAAATGGTCGATATATCTCATATCCGTCCAGAATTAGAAGGTGAACGCCATTTAATTTCTGCAGCTGTTGAAGTCTTGTCAACTACAGTCGGTACTGGATTGATTTATATTATTGATAATACAGATTATGAAGTAGTAAATGGAAATTTACGTTTTTTACCTAAATTGATAGGAGATTGGGAAATTCCTACATCTGGTTTGCACTGTTTTGGATCTTCCTGTGAAGCTCATGCAAACGGTGATGAGTGGCTACTATTTAGTCCACATAATTTAGATTCGGGCCATTTTATTACAGATGAAGAAAAACCAGATCAAAGTTATGGTGGAGGATGGGATGGAAGATTATACATTTCACATTACCACGCAGGATTATGGATTGTTGATGTTGAAACAATAATTGCAACCGGAAATTCTGAAGATAGAAATGCTTCACACTTATCATCAACAGTTGCTTATATTTTACCACAAAATAATGCATATGGCGAGCCTTTAGACTCTAATTTCTATGATTTTGGATGGATTCCTTTCTTGTGGGCGGCGGAATATCATGATGGTTATACCTATCTTTCTTGCATAACCTCAGGTTTGTATATTGCTCAATTAGATATTGATATGCCTTACATGGAAGAAGGTTCGTCTACAGACGATTAAATTCTCTTAACAGATATTATTTTTTGAGGTTTGTTTGGCCTATCCATATGACCTGTTTTACAATTCTCAATTTTTTGTACAGTATTCATACCGTCTTTTACCTCACCAAATATTGCATGAGCTCCATCGAGCCAAGGAGTAGGCACAGTGGTTAGGAAGAACTGCGATCCTCCAGTATTTGGTCCGGCATTTGCCATTGAAAGCAATCCTGGTTTATTGTGTTTCAAATCAGGATGAAACTCACAATTAATTTGGTATCCAGGCCCTCCAGTTCCAGCCTTTGGATTGTTAGGGTCCTTCGAATTTGGGCAACCACCTTGCAACATAAAATCCTTGATTATTCTATGGAAATGTAGTCCATTGTAGAAACCTTTGTCTACTAATTTTAAGAAATTTTCAACCGTTTTAGGTGCTTTATCATCGAATAGTTCTATGGTAATGTCACCAGCACTTGTTCGCATCGATACAGTAGTCATAATGCACGATTAAGAGAGGTGACAAAAAGTTTGACCTTATCTTTTAACAATACCTCTTTTTGAGAATGTTGTGGAAGACCCCGTAAACACAGCTGAATTCTGGGAAGCATGCTACGAAACTGATATGGATAATTGGGACATAGGAGGCCCTACACCTACTTTTGAGCGATTGTCTAAGGTCCTTCCTAAAGGAAATGTTTGTGTACTCGGATGTGGTAGAGGTTATGATGTAGTGACATTTGCTAAGGCAGGGTTTGAGGTAACTGCGGTTGATTTTGCCCGTTCTGCCGTCCTAGCTACTAGAGAAAATGCTAGAAAAGCCGAAGTAGATGTAACAGTTTTGCGTGAGGATATATTTGATTTACCTGAACAATTACACGGTAAATTTGATTACATTCTAGAATACACCTGTTTTTGCGCTATCAATCCAACACGCAGATTTGAATATGATAGAGTTATATGGCAGTTACTGAAGCCAGACGGAAAACTATTGGGATTATTTTTCCCTCTTGACAAGGATGTTACTGAGGGTGGTCCACCATGGGGAGTTGATATATCTGAACTCCACAGATTATTCAGTTTGCACTGGGACTTGGAATCTGAAGAAATGCCTAAAGAATCCATAGAACCTAGGGTTGATCGTGAAGTCCTAATGATTTGGAAAAAGAAGTAAGTTCTTTTTATTTCCTACGTCTTGATTTGATAATTGCAGGTACTGATACTGCAGCAATTGAGCTAGTTAGTGAAAGCTGATGCAGTTCCTTTATTTCTTCAATTAAACCCTTATCTTCAGTTTCTTTTGCCGTATTATTATTCGGTTCAACTCCGTTATTTGGTGTAGAAACGTCATAATCTGACGAACGCACAATCCAGAATTCATCAGATACTTTTCCATCAGAGTTCCGTACAAATTCATAGTGTAATGTTCCGCTTTTAGTAACTTCAAATCTAGTATAACCATATGAGAGTTCTCTGTAGGCTGACCATTCAGGTTGTGGCTCTTCTAGCCCATCATAAACCGAACGGCCAGACATTCCTGCGACTATATGTATGGTTGCACCAGGTAGATAGTATGGATCACTATAGGTTCCAGTATTATTAGCGTAAACTTCTTCTTCAAAAACAGGATGTGTTCTTTCATAGTGATGATCATGTCCCCAGATTGCTAGATCTACATTATAATCGAAAAGTAGACTTTCCATAGCTTCTCTGAATTCTATTTCACTTCCATGCCCATCACCATCACCATTTGAGCTATACATTGGCCTGTGTGCGAACACAATTATCCATGGTACGTTTTCTCTGTTTTCATTTGCACTTTCTAGGTCACTCTCAAGCCAGATGTATTGCGAGCTTCCTGGGTCATAGTTGTGTTCGGAGGATATGGAAACAAAATGAATGTATTCAAAATCAAAGCTATACCAGAAACTGTTACTACCNGTAGTGTAGAATCGACTTTCATAGGCATCAAATCCATAAGGCTCAGAATCTTCTTCATGGTTTCCNGGAGCATACATGTGNGGNGATTTTGANGCAATTCCTTCTATNTGNTTTTGATATTCATCCCAAACNCTCTGNTCNCCAANTCCATTCCCAGANCCNGCCCCGTTTGCGTAGGATATNTCACCNGCGTGTATTACCAANTCAAANTCAATTGGTANCATATTANTNGTTGTCTCCTGAGCATTGCTTGAAGTTCCGTGATCTGCAATTGCCCCAATAAGGACACTTTCNGGTTCGTCTTCTAACGTTTTGAATGAAAAGATATCACTCCATTCNCCGCTTCCNCCTACACGATAATAATAGGTGGTATTTNGTTCAAGTTCAGANAAAATAGTGGTATGNGTNCATGTAGTCCATAGATACATATCATCTTCGCCATTCTCNGAGANATTCAAATCATTAGCATCAGTTCCGTATTCAACANTATTNTCNGAGTTACAGAATGNAGTAGTGTCTTCCTGAGTGCCCCATTGAACNACCATNTCATCACTGTTTCCNGTTGTCGCTAGGTGAATTTGTTCAGGCTCAGCTGCATCGACCTTCCCNANANATAAAATAAGAACAAATCCNGCAAANATNAATGNATTACAGCNTCGACCGAGCACACTTCAGTAATTCCAAGTTGCTTTTATTATTATGNTATATCAAAACCCTTGGTTCTTCCTTCACAGTATTGAGTACTAGAGACGTACTGGTTCTTTCTATATTCTTCTGCGACAATGTAGTCTTGATGAAGCTATCCATCTCTTCTCTATTTTTGAAACGGGCTAATACAAGAGAGTCCCATTCTCCAGTTACATCATAGACTCCAAAAACTCTAGGATGCTTAGCAATTGTAGCTTGTAAATCCATAATCTTTCCTTTTGCTATTCTGAGATTTATTATTGCAGTTAATGTAAAACCAATTTTCTCAGGATCGAGATGCGCGTAATATCCTTTTATTATTTTTTCCTTTTCTAGACTTTTGATATGGCTATTTACAGTGCCTAGCGCCACGCCAGTAGATGCTGCAAGTTCTCTTTGTGATGCTTTTCCATTTTCGTTGAGGCATCGCAAAAGTTCAGAATCCTTGCTATTTAGCCCCATTATTCGAACATTTGTTCATCCTATATATAAATTACTATGTATTAAATCAATTATTTTATAAAAATTAACCTTTAAAATCAAATTTGACGTTTTTTTTATATAGTATGTTCCTATAGAAAGATGATTATTATGGCGAAGGCATCAAAGTTAGAATATATTTGGTTAGACGGCTTCGAGCCAACACAGTCTCTAAGGAGCAAAACTCTAATTCGGAAGAAATTCTCAGGAAAGTTGAAGGATTGTCCAGTATGGTCTTTCGATGGAAGTTCTACTAGACAAGCTGAGGGCAATGATTCAGACTGTATCCTCAAACCGGTGGCAATATTTCCAGACCCTGAAAGGAAAGATGCTTTTCTGGTTATGAATGAGGTCTACAATGCAGACGGTACTCCTCATGCTACAAATGCAAGATCCACAATTGATGATGATGACAATGACTTTTGGTTTGGCTTTGAACAAGAATATTTCTTATGGGATCCTGAAACGAATCTTCCTTTAGGCTTTCCACGAGATCAAACACCTCAAGGCCAATTCTACTGTTCAGTCGGAGCAAAGAATACTTTCGGTAGAGAAGTAATTGAGACACATCTAGATCAATGCCTTGATGCTGGGCTCAATGTAGAAGGTATTAATGCTGAAGTAGCTGCAGGACAGTGGGAATATCAGATATTTTCAAAAGGAGCTAAGAATGCCGGTGACGAAATTTGGGTTTCTAGGTATCTAGCAGAAAGGAATGCCGAAAAATATGGTCTTGCGATAGAATGGCATCCAAAACCGTTGGGTGCAACGGATTGGAATGGCTCTGGGATGCATGCAAATTTTTCAGATACTACACTGAGGACTTGTGGAGATGAAAAAACTTTCAATAAGGTTTGTGAAGCCTTTGGAAAGAATATAAAGAAACATATGGACGTATATGGTGCTCATAATGAGCAGAGATTAACAGGACTTCATGAAACTCAGTCAATCCATGAATTTTCCTATGGAGTCTCAGACAGAGGAGCATCAATTCGCATACCGGTAGGTACGGTCGATGATGGTTGGAAAGGTAGACTTGAAGATCGTAGACCCTCATCGAATGGGGATCCTTACAAGATTGCGTCCGTAATCATAACTACCACTAAATCAGCATACTAACTTAGTGGTGGCCCCGCCCGGATTTGAACCGGAGTCTATGGCTCCCAAAGCCACAAGGATACCAAACTACCCCACAGGGCCACTTCGATTTCACTGAAGGGGTTGATTTAAGACCTATTTGGTCAATTCAAAGTGTGGCCTTATTTTAGTATCACCTATGCCTTCAACATAATAGGGCCTATCTTTTACTCTTGAGAAACCGGTCTTTTCCATTAGTCTAAACACAGTTTTATTTTCTTTGTGTGTTGCAGCCCACACTTTTCCCAATTGGAGTTCTTCAAACCCATATTTCTTCATTCTTTCTATGGTTTCCGTGGCAAATCCTTGATTCCAGTACCTTCGACCAATCCAACATCCAATTTCGCCTTTGGTAGTTATGTTAGTGCCACCAATTAGACAATCCACGTCTTTTTTGATAATTGCATATATGTACTCGTTCACTGGTCTGTTATTAATCCACCAATCGGCATGTTTTTCTAGATATGGAAATGGAATTCTTTCCGTCCATTTACTAACTTCTTTATCATTCAATAATTCTATCAGACGTTCTTTGTCACCTTTCTCATAATGTCGAAGAGTA
>PBPE01000054.1 GCA_002724585.1 Dehalococcoidia bacterium
CTACCTCGGTTATCACGAAATGTTTAGATAGATCAACCATGCTAGTGAACCTTTCTATGAATATATTCGGCTAGAAGCCGCCAATATAGCTTTCTCTACTGCATCGACAGCATCGGCTGCGTTTATAATTGCCGGTTCTACGGGATCTCCATCACCTTTTACAGTTAATGGCCAGCTACTGAGACCGATCACAGGAATATTTTCACTAAGAGCATGGGCAATTTCAGACAAAGTACCAAATGCACCGCCCACTGATATCACAGCCTCCCCTGTATTCACTACTATAACGTTCCTGGAATACCCCATAGTAGTTACTATAGGTATATCAACATATTGGTTGGCGTCACGGGATGATTGTCCAGGAAGAATTCCTATAGTCATTCCACCTTCCGACTTCGCTCCTTTACAAACGGCCTCCATAACCCCGCTAAGCCCTCCACAAACCACCGTTACAGACCTCTTTGCAAGTTCTCTGCCAACGGCCTCTGCTAGAGCATAATGTTCAGGTTTGGCACTACTATTACCTATAACAGCGATGATCATACAATTCAAAATCCATATTATTTGAATAAGCTTCTTGAAATAGACTGCTAAACTGCGTTAAAACCACTCAGCCAAGACCCTAACGAGTACCCATAAGAGCTTCGCTGGCACACTCGATGATTTCCAACAAAGGACCCGGATAAACACCCAGCCATATTACGACAATAAGTCCTACTCCTAAGACTAATGTAGTTGAAAAAGACGTCCGTGGAAGGGAGATTGTCCCTGACGGTGAAATCACACCATGACCATCATCCGAACTCACATGGGCAGAATTATCAGAACCTTCAATATACATCTGACGTATTATTTGCAAATAGTAGTAAAGAGATATCAGACTGGCTATTATTGCACCTCCCGCAAGCCATAGGAAACCGGAACTGGCAACAGCAGCAAACAGATAGAACTTGACTGTAAATCCGGCAAATATAGGAAGACCTGCCAGAGAAAACAAACCAATAGCTATCGAAGCTGCTAATAAGGGTTGGGAATCTGCCAGCCCCCTCAGACTAGATATATCATCGTCACCCGTGGAGTTGAAGAAAGCAATTATTGCAGCAAATACCACCATATTAGTAACCGCATACCCTACAAGGTAAAAACTCACGCTGTTTGCCGCAACTAGCGAGTCGGTCGACAGAACTGTAACACCAGCTAGTATGTATCCTATATGACCGATACTTGAATACGCCATTAGGCGCTTCATGTTAGTCTGAGCAAGAGCAACTAAATTACCTACGAGCATAGATACAGCTGCCAGCACAGCGAAAATCATCTGCCATTCCTGCCACAATGATTCCGCAACAATTAGACCTTCACATACGAATCGCAGTACTAGGGCGAAAGCTGCTGTTTTTGATGCTATGGCCAGATAAGCGGTTACGGGAAGTGGCGCGCCTTCATAGGTGTCTGGTGCCCACATATGAAAAGGAACGATAGACAACTTAAAACCTAATCCAACAAAAATTAGCGCAACACCGACCCATAGAGCAGGAGATAGTTCTGAAGTTCCTGACAATATCATCCCGATATCCACAAACTTTGTGACTCCTGTCGCACTGTACAACATACTTAAGCCATAAAGGAGTACAGCAGACGAAAACGCCCCTACAATTATATATTTAAGACCTGCTTCATTTGATTTCGCATTACTCAATGAGTAAGCCACCATGACATACAAGCTAAAACTTAGAAGCTCTAATGCTATATACGCCGTTAATAGCTCTCTTGACTGGACCATAATATTCATACCCAGTACAGAAAAAAGAAGAAGCCCATAAAATTCGCCTTGATGAGAAAGATGCTGCTTAATGTATTGAGCCGAACTGAGTATGATGAATATACCAATCAATAAAAACACTATCTTGAAAAACAAAGAGAATGCATCTACTGCTAATATTCCACCATATAGGGAGATATTGACCCCCGGCAACATGATCATGCTTACCAATCCCACAGATACCAGACCAGATATACAGATAATCGGAAGTATTGATTTTTTACCATCTGGCAAAAATAAGTCTACAGCCAGCACTAATAATGCCAATCCGGCTAGAATAAACTCAGGTGTTAGTAAATATATATTTGCAGTTAATCCAGACAAAATTCTCCTATAGACCTTGAAGGACTGAGTCCACACCTATATTTATAACTCTAACCAGTGGAGCAGGCCATACTCCTACCACTATCAATATTGCAACAAAAACCGCCCCTACGGCTTTTTCAAGCGGGCTAGAGTCTGGAAGGTTATCCCATCTGGGGTCTGCTTCTCCAAAAAATGTCTTAGCTAGGAGGCGCAACATATATACTGCCGTAATAGCAGCACCAATTACAGCTAATATAGCGAGAGGCAGATAAGTACGGAACACTCCAACAAAAACCATAAATTCAGCTATGAATCCACTCAAGCCAGGCAGACCTAATGATGCCAGTCCAGCTATAGCGAAAAAGCAACTTGCAGTACCCATTCGCTTAATCAAACCGTTTAAAACATTTGTATCCCTGATATGAGTCCTCTCATAAATCGATCCCACCATCGCAAACATGAGAGCCGTCATTATGCCATGCGAAAACATTTGGAGTACCGCACCTGTCACTCCCACGGGATGAAGAGTAGCAATGCCCATAATCACATAACCCATGTGACTCACACTAGAGTATCCAATAACATACTTTAGATCATGTTGGGATATGGCAGATATAGCACCGTACACAACATTTACGGTTCCCAAGATTATCAAGATAGGCATCCAAGCCGAAGCCCCTTCCGGTAGAAGGATCACACCTACCCTGATAATACCGAAAGCACCTAATTTCATTAAAACGCCAGCGTGAAGCATACTAACACCCGTAGGTGCTGCAACGTGACCATCAGGAGACCATGTATGGAACGGCCAGAGTCCTGCAAGAATACCAAATCCAATCATAAACAACGGGAATACCCATCTCTGGAATTCGTGACTAAATGCGCCTGCTTTTGCTAATTCTCCAAGTTCAATCATATTGAAGGTCGGTGACCCGACATTAGCCGATTGAGCATACAATGCCAGGATACCGACCCATATCAGTACACTCCCACCAACGAGAACCAACATCAGCTTCATAGCACCATATTCTTTGGTTCTTAAGAAAGTCCCAAAATCGGTACTACTGCCCCAAACTCCAATGAGCAGATACATGGGTAATACTGCTAGTTCGTAGAAGAAAAACAAGAAGAACAAGTCTTGTACTGCAAATACACCAAACACACCAGAACCTAAAGCGAGTAGCAACACGAAAAAGTCGCGTGACCTATGTATTATCGTTTGAGATATAAGCACTGCCCCTAACAGGACAATACCATTCAGAAGTACTAGTGGTGCAGCTATGCCATCTATTCCCAGAGCCAGGCTGATATTTACTGGATCTCCTATCCAGTCGTACGTACGTGTAAACTGATATCCACCTTCAGTATAATCATACCCAACGAAAGCTATGACGGATAAAATACATGTTACTGCGGACACCGCGATAGCAAAGTACCAAACCGGTCTTGGATTATCCTTAGGGAACCCCATAGCCACTATCGCAGCAATCAAAGGAATCAATATAAGTGATACTAGTATTATTTCGTTCATTGCAGCCATATATTAACCCACGGACCTAAGCCACCACATGACACCCAGCACTATAGTTCCGAGCATAGTACCCAAAGCATAAGAATATACGTGTCCGGTGATGTGGATTTTCATTGATATTCCCACTTTTTTCACAATCCATCCTGGACCATTAACACCGATATCGTTGACTATAGCTCGGTCAAATAAACCCAGAAGCCTAGCGCTTGTTAAGACTATAGCTTCTACTATCCATTGATAACATTCATCGAAGTAATATTTATTTTCAACCGCCTTATGCAACCAATTAAATTTGGCTCTTGTAGAATCCAGCGAGATGCGTTTTCGTGCATATATAAAATACGCAAGGACAAAGGCTGATACAGCTAAAATAGTAGACAATCCAGCTATCCATGGGACTAAGTGAAAGTGAAGTTCTTTCTCAAAATACACAAGCGTCCCTATTCCGTCAAAATTACCTGGCCAATCTAGACTGACTAACCCAAACACTAGTGCAAACACTCCAAGTATCGACATTGTCACAGCCATACTCATAGGTGCGTCGTGAGCATGCTCATGTTCTGGGTTCAGGTTGCCAAAGAACACTGCAAACATTGCCCTGCCCATATACAGAGCACTCATAAAAGCGACCATAAATGTCAAAATAATAAACGCTGGCGGTAAGTGCTCACTAACTGCAATTAAGATTTCATCTTTACTCCAGAACCCGGATAGTATAGGTATCCCGCCTAGAGATAGCGCTCCAATTGAAAATAGAAGAGCTGTTAATGGCATAACTTTTCGCAAGCCGCCCATTTTCCTGATATCCAACTCATCGATACTATGCATTACACTGCCAGCGCCTAAGAAAAGCAGTGCCTTTGAAAAACCATGGGCTAACAAATGGAATACGGCAGCCGTATAACCAAACGCTCCAAGTGATAACATCATCAAGCCCAGATGACTAATAGTTGAGTAGGCCAATATTCTCTTAAGATCAGTAGCGGTCAAGGCGATAGTTGCTGCTCCAAATGCAGTTATCAATCCTATCCAAGCCACGACCGTCAAAGCATCGCCTGACGCGACGAATATTGGGTATGAACGTGCTACCAAGTACACTCCAGCTATGACCATAGTGGCAGCATGTATTAACGCACTAACCGGAGTCGGACCTTCCATAGCATCAGGCAACCAAACGTGCATAGGAAATTGAGCGGACTTTCCTGCAGCTCCGGCAAATAGCAACAAAGAAGCTACCGTGGCTGTAAGTTGGCTCATCGAACCATTGTTGGCTGCCTCAAAAGCAGCAACCATGCTAAAGCTACCCACTTCACTCCAAAGCAGAAGTATTCCAATAAGAAGACCTACATCACCCAGTCTAGTAACTATAAAGGCCTTCTTCGCGGCGTCTCTAGCTGAGGGGCGTTCGAACCAAAATCCAATCAATAGATATGAACAAACACCGACTAGCTCCCAAGCAACATACAAGAGAAGGAAATTATCAGCCAGCACCAAGGTAAGCATAGAGGCTGCGAACAACGCATGGAATGCATAATACCAACCAAATCTGGGGTCTCCATGCATATATCCTAATGAATAAATCTGCACCATCAAAGCCACAATGGTTATCAACCCTAGTATTAGCACAGTCAGAGGATCTAAAAGCATTCCCCAAACAAGTCTTATTCCATCTGAGGAATCCCCTACAAAACTCCCAGCCTCGAACCAGTTTATAGAATACAGACACGTCAGAGATTTAGTGAACTCACTAATCCCACATCCGTTGGTGTTGCTGCCAGATTGCAAGAAATCCACAGCTACCATTGCAAACACTATTAACCCGCCCAGCATCGCCAAAATTGCTAGAAAGGCCCCTTTAGCTGGCAAGCGTGGCCCAAGCACAACTATCAAAGGGACGGCAATAAAACTAAAAACCGGGATTAACCAAGCCCATTCCATATTAACTCAGCACCTTCAAAGCATCACAGAAATCAAAATGATCTGATACTGTGATTTTGCCTACCGATCTCTCATTTACCCGAAATGAACGACCAGACAATCGGACTATATACAACCTGCTCTCTCTATAACTATTCAACTCTAAACTACCATTTCATGACATTGATTTGACTAACATCAACGGTTCCCCGATTCCTGAACATGCGAAGTATTATCGCCATCGCCAGACCTACTTCAGCGGCTGCTATTGTGATGATAAATATGGCGATTATGTGGCCGTCAAAATTAGCAAAGTGTCCTAGTCCTTCTCTATGGGCTGCCACAGCTATTAAGTTTATGTTTGCAGCATTTAACATTAATTCGATTGACATCAGGATTAATACAGCGCTTCTTCTGGCTAGAACTCCATATGCTCCAATCCCGAAGAGTATCGCACTTAATATTTGAAAATATACTAGTGGCATCATACTAATTATTATCCTCTCCATCAGACCGTGCTATCACAATAGCCCCGATTAAAGCCACTAAGAGTACCAGAGAAGCTATCTCGAACGGAATGGCCCATTTCGTAAACAACGAGTTCCCTATTGCGCCGAAGTCGGCATGTTGGGGACCAACCACAGTGTCCGCTGTTCCCCAAAACGAAATCCCTAAGACTAATATCAGCACTAGAGAACATATTGCCGCTATAGGCCACATCCTATTATCTGATATCCTTGGGTAATCTGAGGACCTCGTCATCATTATCGCGAATAACAACACAATCACCACTGCGCCACCATATATAAGCACTTGAACCAATGCCAGAAATTCACTAAACAAAATTAAATAAATTCCGGCAGTCGCCATTAACGAGACCAACAAGAATAGCGCAGCATGAACAATATTCCGGGAAGCTACTACTCCAAGACCACCCAGCAAAGCCATACCACTCAAAACTAAAAACAGTATTGTCATGCCAATCTACCCAATATAAGTGGCCGGTTGGATGTTTTCGTGAAGCCCCATGTACAACGTATCACTTACTTAGTTTCCCTCTACCACTACATCTTCAGATTCATTTTTTTGCTTTTCTATGACGGAAGGTGGAATCCAATCCGTTTCAGATTGATATTTCTTTCCAATCTTCAACAGCTCAGGCAAATTAACTCTGTCACCATTTCTAGAATAGGTGCTCATCTCGTGCTCATGACTCATAACGATCGCGTCAAAATTACATAGTTCGACACAAATCCCACAGAGAATGCAACGATTCAAGTTTATTTCGAAATAATCTACTATTTTTCTCCTAGAGCTCTTGCCTTCTTCGTTTAGCGGGTTATCTTTCATACTAGCCGACATGCACTGGGTCGGGCAGTTCCTGATACATACCATGCACCCAGTACAAAATGGTTCTGGCACATCTTGGTCCCAAGTTAAGGCAGGGAAGCCCATGAACCTATCTTTTACCGGAGTCGGTTTCTTGGGATATTCCTGTGTAATAGGTTTCCTAATTCCTTTCATAGTTGAACCCAATGTAAGCATCAGACCTTTCAAACTGTTCAACATGACTAAATCCTCGCCCCGTCATTTACGTTACGGTTCCTCTTCTGTTCGGCCTGCCGAGCTCTGATTTCTTCCACTCGTCTCGCAGGGCCTTTTACCCGTTGATATATACAATAACCAACCACAAGAAGGCCTAACAGTGACATACATGTCAGTGTCCACGGTGGTAGATTATAGAACAAATATATAGCCGTTATAACGATAGTGTAAAAAGCGAGTGGAACCATTACTTTCCAGGCAAACGCCATTAGTTGGTCTATTCTCAATCTCGGGAAAGTACCTCTAACCCAGAACACTACTAGTACAATGCCGTAAACCTTTATTAAGAACCACACTATTCCAGGCAATATAGGACCAAGCCAACCGCCCAAAAAGAATATAGTTATCATAGTTGCTATTGCAAACGTATTGATGTATTCAGCTAAAAAGAAAACCGACCAGTGCGCCCCACTGTACTCCACAAACGGTCCACCGGATATCTCAGACTCTGCGTGATATATATCAAAAGGTGTTCTGCCTACTTCCGCCAGGCCGGAAATGAAAAATATGACCAACCCCAGAGGCAATATCAAGCCGTATAGCAACGGATTTTGATCGGCCACAATTACTCTCAAATCTAGCGACTGAGACAACATTCCGACCGCAACTACAACCATTATTATAGGGATTTCATAGCTGATCAGTTGAGCCGCAGAACGCAGGCCACCAATAACGCCATATTTATTGGCAGACCCCCAGCCAGCGAGAACCAGTCCAAGTATTCCGAGAACGGATACAGCTGTGATATAGAGTAATCCAAGTTCTAGATTCTGAATTCCTATGGTTTCCGTTATGGGTATAGTTACCCACACCATGAAAGCCGATACAACCACTATTACTGGAGCAATCCAGAAAATAGCTTTCTCTGAAGCGCTGGGTAAAATATCTTCTTTCAACACTAGCTTGACTGCGTCTGCAATAGGTTGCAATAGCCCGAATGGCCCTGTCCGTGTAGGCCCCAGACGTCTCTGCAACCTTCCGAGCGCCTTTCTTTCCAACCAAGTCAGAGACAATACTATGAACGACAACACACCGAACAATATTCCGAGTGCGGTCACAGTACTCTGAACATCTGAAAGTGTTATGTAAAGTAACTGGCTACCCATAAATTACCTGTCTACCTCACCTAAAACTATATCCAAAGACCCCAAAATCACGACGGAATCTGCTATCCATGAGTCTTTTAACAGTCTCTCCAATGCTGACAAGTTACAGAAAGAAGGCGGACGCACCTTTAATCTATACGGACGATCAGTTCCATTACTCACGAGGAACACACCAAGCTCGCCACGAGGATTCTCTGCCCTAACGTACACTTCTCCTGCTGGAGGTCTTATCAGCCTTCGTCCTAATGATGATGTCACTGGGCCATCCGGCATCTGTTCAAGAGCTTGCTCCACAATACTCAATGATTCATACATCTCTTGAACTCTTACCCAATGCCTATCCCAGCAATCTCCATCCAGACCTATTGGAACCTCAAATTCGAACCTATCATAAACAGAGTACGGCTGCGCTTTTCTAACATCGTAATCCACTCCACATCCTCGGAGACACGGGCCGGTCAATCCATATTCGATAGCTTCAGATTTACTGATAGTACCGATATCTTTCAGGCGCGAAAGGAAAATTTCGTTGAATGTTAGTATTTTGTCGCTTTCCTCGACATCTTCTCTAAGTAAAGGCAACAGATCAGAGATTAGTTCATTGAAGTTATCTGGCAAGTCTTCCTTAAGCCCACCTATCCTAAAATAATTGTGCATCATTCTTGCGCCAGAAATTTCTTCAAACAAAGCCTGGATCCGCTCTCTACCGCGGAAAGCCATCATAGTAGGAGTCATAGCTCCTGCATCCAGCCCGATGGTTCCTACGTAGAGAAGATGGCTGGCTATTCTGTTCAACTCGCACAAAATCACCCGGACGTATTCAGCCCGCTCTGGGACCTCCAAGTCCATCAATTTTTCAACAGCCTGACAATAGACCAATTCATTATTGAAGTTAGCTAGGTAATCTAGCCTATCGAACAAAGTTATGATTTGATGATATTGTTCGCCTTCACAAAGCTTTTCCGATCCTCTGTGGAGATATCCGATATGCGGCTGCACACTGGTGATTTTCTCTCCATCTATACCTAGGACCATCCTGAATACACCGTGGGTAGACGGATGTTGTGGGCCCATGTTGAGTAGCAAATCAACAGAGTTCGGATTGTTTCTCGATTCAGTTACAACTTCAGGCATATTCCTGACTTCAAACCTCAATTATGCTGTTATTTTCAGGGTGGGTTATCTATACGAATCTTATCTCAGGTTCTTTAGGCGGTGTAACTAAGCTACTCATCCACACTTCGTCATCGTCATAAAAACCCGCTTCTATAAGAACCTCATCCAATATTCCCAGACCCTCACAATCTTCCAAATAAATTCCTATTTCTCTACGAAGAGCCTTTTTCGCTTTTTCCGCTGTATCCCCGAATCCAGTTATCAACAACTCAGGACAATATGCCTCGTGGCTGTTTCCCAAGTTGGATTCTTCAATTCGATAAACAATACTGTCCATTTCAACTAACCTAAAACATCATGCTAAATCTTCTGCGAATTCTAAGTGAATTTCTGTTTCGTCTCTGACATCTACAAACCCTATCACACTAAGGGAGTACCCTAGAGTCCCTGCTGTATCTTGGAATTCTANCCACGACCTGACNACATGGACTAACTCTTCGTGAGCCCCGTCCAACGAGTCACCAGAAGACTCTAGNCCAAGCTCNGATAAACCTGCCCAATATACACCATCAACCAGGCGNGTTTNTGCCTTTAGAGTAATAGAGTCTGCCATTTACTTAGAACTCCTGNTATTCATGGAAATCATACTCTTTTCTACCGGGGTGCCCTTCGAATTCGTCATACAAAAGTAGCGGGCTTAAGTCTGAATTACCCGGAAATGCGACTCCAAACAGGTCGTGGGTTTCTCTTTCGTACCAGTTAGCTGCTGCCCACAGTTTCGTTACAGATTGAATTTCCAACGCTTCAGATGGTACGTCGGCTTTAATTACTAAGAACTCCTCTTGCTCCATTGAGTGCAAAACGTACACCATCTCCACATGAGACTCATAGTCCACACAAGTCAAACAGTGCAACATAGATAGATCAACTCCAGTAGCATCTTTAAGTAACTCACACACAGAGAGGACACTATCTGGAGATACCTTAATCTGGGGTATATCTTTCATCGCACCCATTTCAGGAGAGTATTGTGAAAGCACTCCACATACCGTTTCCAGAAACTCCTGCGACTTTTGAGTCAAATGACTGAAGTCAGGCTGGGTTACTTCAGACGCATCCTGATTATGATCGGCTGCCACTTCTCTTAGCATCCTCCATAATCTTGTCTTGAAGTTTTAGTATCCCGTAGAGAAGCGCCTCTGGCCTCGGGGGGCATCCTGGAACGTAGACATCTACTGGAATTATATGGTCAACACCCATTACAACCGAATAGGATCTGTAATATGGTCCACCGTTGGTAGCACAGCTTCCCATTGCTATTACCCATTTGGGTTCAGGCATCTGTTCATATAGCAACCTGATTGGTTCCGCCATTTTCTTAACTACTGTGCCGGCTACTATCATCACATCAGACTGTCTCGGAGATGGCCACGTAACCACCCCAAAACGGTCAAAATCGTGATGAGCCATATAGGTCGATATCATCTCTATAGCGCAGCATGCCAATCCGAAACTGAGAGTCCACAACGATGACTTACGAGCCATACCAATAAGCTGTTCCTTACTAGTAGTTATAACGCCCGGAACTTTGCCAGCAATGGCCTGATCTACTAAGCTTGGAGCAGGAATGTTTCCTTGTCCTAGGATTATTTCTGCCATTCTAGAACTCCCTTCTTCCAAGCATAAATTATTGCAAAGAACAACACTCCCAAAAACATGACCATTGCGTAAAACGGCACTACATTGCCCAAATCACGTTGCTCTAAGAAGACTACTGCCCATGGGAATAAGAATACCGCTTCAACATCAAAAATTAGAAATAATATGGCAAATATGTAGAACCTAATATTTAGGTTGGACCATGAATACGGCGTTGCAGGGATACCACATTCATAGGTGCTAAGCTTTATATCGGAATGCCTTCTTGATGACAAGAGCCGCGAGGCGGCAAACATACCCCCGATCGCCATTAATCCAATAATTACAGAAAGGGCAACAGCCACCCAATTCTGCGCGTATAAGTGAACATCAAACGGCTGCAATATAACACCTAGTTAAAAAGAGTCAATCGAAGGCCGCTATACGGTGTATAGCGCTAGTCCCCCAATGAAAAGATAATATCATCGGCGCAAAATTAGTGTCAATGAAAACTGAATACACGACTAGTGAGAATAAGTAATGCATTTCATACTAATAAGTCAGGATATGCCAGCGTCTTTGTTCCGCAATTCGGTAGAAGATATATCTACTCGAAATTGATCCTCAGAAATACCACTAAATAATCTTTCAAATCCCTTAGGTATATCAACATCTGCCACCGATTGAAAGACACCATTCTTCTCGCGACCAGCTACTAAGAACTTTGTTCCGCTAGCTGACATTTCACATAACTTTGCAAACATCAAGTCAATATCATCTGAGTAGTATTTGGGATCAACTAAACGAACTGCGGTATCCCAACCTAAAATGAATGTAGTCCCGGGGAATAATAGAGCTTTCTTATAAAAAGTTTCAGCACGGGTTAAAACAACAGAAGAATACCCTTTAAACTGAGCCAACCGATCTATAATCTCATCCTTCGTTAGGGGGGGTTTATCGACATTTTCAACCGATATCTCAAATACCACTGGACTTCCCAAATGGTTATTAGCAACTTCTGACAATAACTTGTGACCCGAATGCAACGGACGAAACGAACCCGGATATATACATTGAGGCGCATCAAAATTAGGAGTCATATCACCATTAGGATTGACCATCACCGTATCAACATCACCGGACAAGAGTCTGTCCATTAGATCACTATGACTAAAATAAGCAATCTCGGGAGTTTCATGTGCGTCAGAACCTATGTCTATCTGACTATCAATTCCTGAAACCTTGGCCAACATGTTTATCACCGCCTTGCTAAGGACCATCTCTTCACCCAACCTATCTCTGGCCCCTTTATTCAAGACAAGATCAAATTGATAAACTCCAGAGGCTGTCCAAGCTGATATACAACCACGATGATCCCCGAGTTTAGTCCGATCAGTCGCTATTGTGGCAGTACATGCCAGACCTATAACAGGCGATGTATCATCCAACAGCTTATTAGCCCTATTGAAACAAGCTCTAGCCATATCCACAGCTGTTTCAGAACATACGTATTGGTCTGGTTCCTCTCCCAACAGGTCAACCATCGACATACGCCCGTAAGGAATCACGACTTCCAGCAAGCTGCGTGAAGCACCGGACACACTGAGTAACAATGCCACTGCTTGAGTCCCTGCTCCTGCCACAGCTAAGACTGCCTTATGTGGTGACGCGTGTATTTTTTCAATTAGAGATAATAACTCATCCATTTACTCCTCCCTTCGTACAAAGGACCACGTAAGTCTAAAACCTCATTGATNCTTTGGATATTGATATCTGTGATTTGAGCAATTCATCCCAATGATCATTTAGTTCCCGTGANAAGGACCGTCTAGCCTGATTCCAATACAATGGTTCCTTAGAATCGTTAGCAATACCAGAGACAACCGATCCCAGAAAACATGTCATATCTCCAGCATCCATTGAATCTACTATCTTAATTTCAAAATGGCCCCACGTGTCTGCCAATATAGGGCAACCATTGACCCCGGTTTCATAAACTATGCCCTCAAACTTATTGGTCTCCTTCCCAGATACAAATCCAAATATCGGTATCATTTCAACCTGATTGGCAGACAAAAAGTTAACAGTGCAAAATCCACTATCTGAAATCAAAGCATGACTAAAATTAGCTTTGTAAATCTGCAATAGGACTCTAGGGATATCCGGAACAATAGATGCAGCACTTACCGAAACGGCAACCTGACCGTTGACACGCCCTTGAAAACTAGCGGTAACAACAGTCACGGGAGACCATAACCTTGTCATCACCTTCGATACGTCCACGCTTAATCACCTTATATGATGGAATTTACAAATAAACCGATTCTATGTTGTCCGCGTTGAGTCTAGCATCCAGCATCTTAGCAGTCGACCAGAGACTCCTAATTACCATCTGTGATTTAGCTAATCATCTAACCCTTGATCAAAAACACTAATCCCCAGAATACTAACAACACATCTATAATTATACGAAATGCTCTTGGAGAAAGCCTTTGCAGGATCAATTTGCCCAGGAAAGCTGCAATAAATCCTATCGGCGCTAATCCTAAACCTAATACAAGCACCTTTACAGTCAGCAAGTCAGACGTCCCATACACAATTAGTTTTGGAATATGTATTAACCCTTGACCCAAGGATGAGGTGCCTACCAGAGCACTCGCTCCCATACCATAAGCTATGTAGAAAATAACCGGAAATGGACCAGGAACCCCCATTGAAGCCGAAGTGAAACCTGTCATCGCTCCGACGGGTATAAAACCAGGAAGTTTCATATTAAACTTCTTCCCTACAGGCAACTTCATAAATAGTACACATCCCAACATGAATGCACCCAGAGCACGCACCAGGATCGGGGTATCAAGAGTGACCAACAGAAAACTTCCCAGAATAGCAAAAGGTACAGACCCTACGGCAAAGTACTTAAATACCTTCCAATTCAGATTTTGCCGATGTATCCATACCCGGGAAAAATTACTGGATAGCTGAGATATTGTTAAAATTGGGACTGCTTCCTGCAGCCCTACAATGGACACCAATATCGGCAGCACTATAATACCGCCGCCAAATCCGACTACACCTGCTATCGTGAATCCTACTAGTGTTCCGAGTACTATGATCACGATCTGAAATATTTCAGCCAAGTTGACAACTCAAAAATACAATTAAGACCATAACAAAATATTATTAAGCACTATTACAGGCTTAAAGCATTAACAAATCGAAATAGACTCGCATACAGGGGAGTCTATTTATCTACCAATTATGTGAATGATCCTGTGCATCATTTTCAGTCAATCGATTATGCGTGCCGTCTGATACATCTAAAATTATTATTTCACCAAGGCCGTAGAGATACGATATAAAAGCTATCTCTTTCCCATCCGGCGCCCATACTGGGTACAAATCATCCACGCTATTTGTCGTCTTCTGCTGCGATTCCAGCCCCTCACGATCCATGGTGAAAATTTCCATAGTACCATTTACTGAAGATACATAAGCCAATAACTCACCACTAGGAGCCCACATTGGGGACCTGCTGTTTTCGGCAGTATCAGTCAAACAACGCTCGTCTGGATTGCTTTCGCCTGAATTGCTCCAATCACCTTTTGATGCAACGACAAGCAGACAAATACGAGTCTGCCCATCTTTCCCATACCGAGTAAATACGATCCGGTCACCCTTTGGTGACCATTTAGCATCCCTATCATCTTTGTCTGTCAATCGGATCGAATTTACACCCTTCGGGTTTCGTATCCAGATTCCCTGATATTCTGAGAGACCTAAAGAATGGAATACTACCCATTCTCCATCAGGAGACCAACCTCCCAAATGTTCTGCACCAGGGTTGAATGTAATTCTTGTGGCATCCTGTCTTGATTCCACGTTTACATCTGCTAAATACAAATCAGTATCTCCATCAGACGAAGCACTAAATGATAACATGCTCCCATCTGGAGACCAGATGGGTTTGAGCGGTTCAATCCGTATATCCGAATCAACCAACATACGGTTTATGACACCTTCCGAAGGATTTGCTATGTACACTTTATAGTTTCCGGATTGATCACTAAGATAGGCAATCTTAGTACGGTCTGGAGACCAAATTGGATATACGTCTGATCCCCCATTACTAGTTATTCTTGTCGTGTTACCTGAATTAGGTTCCAACAAAAATATTTCCGCATCTCCATCTATCTCAGAAACGAAAGCTATACTACTAGATGTTTCTGAATTGAAGCACGCTACTGAGATTAGCATTAGGCCTATAAGCACAGCGAACAGACCACTACATCTACAGAAACTTACTATCATATTGCTCACCCTAACCCACTTACCCGTATTTTATATTAACTGAAGTGAATTATATCCATTAGCCACGCTACAGTGTCTTGCAGTTTATTTGCCATTTTAATCCGCTTTTTGCCATAAAAGAATGACTCTTGACATTAAATTGTCAGTTAACTAGCATCCAACCAATTCGAAAACTAATTTTATGGCCATTGAGAGTTACGAGTTATGATAGCAATAACAGGCGGAAATTTAATCATAGGTAATGGTGATCCAATGATTTTGGACACTACTGTAATAATAAACGGCGAGAAGATCGTAGAGATAGGACCAAGCAACACAGTTAAAATACCAGAAGGCGCAGAAATCATGGACTCATCTGGACTAACTATTATGCCAGGTCTTATAGATTGCCATGACCATCTAGCTTCAAAGGGCTACGATCTGCCTAACAGATGGGGTCTGAACGAACCTATATCACTACAACACATCCGTACTGCACACGTCCTCAGCGACACACTGGCGGCAGGTTATACTTGTGTTAGAGATGCGGGAGGACTAGATGCAGGATTTAAACTGGCCGTAGAACAGGGTCTCCACCCCGGCCCACGCCTCGTAATTTCAGTTAATATTATCTCTCCTACAGGCGGGATCTGCGACCGAGTTAGCGGCTCCGGTCATGGACATCCCTATGACGACCCACGCTTGCCATCTGGAGTCGCCGACGGTATAGACAACATTCGCACTAAAGTACGGGAAATGGTCAGAGTGGGAGCAGATGTAATTAAATTCGCTACAACAGGAGGGGCCAGCTCTCGCCCCGGACATGGACCCAAAGACATTGAATATAGTTACGAAGAAGTCGTCGCACTAGTTCAAGAAGCAAATGCTTTAGGAAGAAAGACGATGTGCCATGCTCTTGGCGGGCAAGGCTTAAGAAATGCAATACACGCTGGGGCTAATTCCATTGAGCATGGTTGTTACTTGGCAGAAGAGCCTGACCTTATCAAAATCATGTCGGAACAAGGTATATTTCTCGTCCCGACTTTTGAAGTATATGAGTATCACTCCACCGTGAGCGCACCACATATGATTGCCCGAGCCAAAGATTTAGAATTAATTCACGAAGAGAGCGTCCAAAAAGCTCTAGAAGCTGGCGTTAAAGTCGTCGCAGGGACTGATGCCGGTGGATTCGTACACGGGAACAACGCCCACGAATTAGAACTATTGGTTAAGCACGGAATGTCTCCTATGCAGGCAATACAAGCGGCTACAGGATGGGCCGCCGAGTGCGTAGGAATGGAGAAAGATATTGGAACCGTAGAAACGGGCAAGCTGGCTGATCTAGTAATAATCGATGGGAACCCTATTTCAGACATTAGAATCCTGCAAGATAAAGACAAGATTATGCGGGTCTTCAAAGGTGGTTCACTATTTGTAGATCATATCGCGTTACAATGATTTTTCAATTTAGTAGAACCGTGCTACACATCAGCACATAATTTTTTGGGGTATTATTCGGCAATGCACTTTCATGTACTAACTTTGTTCCCGCAAACAATCTATGACACTTTGGCACACAGCATGATCGGCCGCGCTATAGAAAAGGGCTTAGTGTCTGTAACCTGTACAGACATAAGAGATTATTCTTCTGACAAACATGGTACAGCTGATGATTACCAATATGGCGGGGGGCCGGGTATGGTTATGAAACCCGAACCTATTTTTGACGCTGTGGATAATGTCTTTAAACAAATACCCATATTGGAACATCCACAGACTCCAATAGTTTTACTGTCGCCCCAAGGAAGGCATTTGAATCAAAATATAATTAATGAATTCTCAAAATTAGACAACTTAGTTTTGATATGTGGTCACTACGCAGGTGTTGATGAAAGGGTGAAAGATCATTTGGTAACCGAAGAAATCAGTATCGGCGACTATGTCCTAACCGGGGGAGAACTCGGCGCTCTAATAGTCATTGACTCTGTTTCCAGATTTGTAACTGGAGTCATTGGCTCAGAAGATAATGTCCAAAAAGACTCTATAACCAGCGGTTTATTACAACATCCTGTGTACACCCGACCCGCGGAGTACCGGTCTTACAAAGTCCCCGAAATTCTACGTTCTGGCAATCATTCTGATATTGATCAATGGCGTAGACGGGAATCGCTAAAGAAAACCCTAACACAGCGTCCTGATCTATTATCAACGGCTGATCTGGATGACAGTGACATTCGTTACTTATCGGAATTAGGTTATCAAGGATAATAGTCAATAACTCGTGATGGATGAGAAAATGTCTAAAGATAAGTTTCGATTTAAATATAAAACTCGTGTTCGCTGGATGGAATGCGACGCGCAAGGTATCGCGTTCAATGGCTCCTATTTAGGATACCTTGAGATAGCGCAAGCAGAATATTTTAGGAATCTTGGATTGAGTATATACAAAATAGCCTCATCGGGTTACTTCGACAGCGCTGTAGTTAACACTAACATCGACTTCAACGCACCAGTCAGAGTTGACGATGTTATTGAACTTCATGCGAAAATATCTCATATAGGGAACACCAGCTTACAACTCGACGTCGCAATATACAGAGAGTCTAGCCAATTACAATGCACCCTGATTCGAGCCATATACGTTGGACTGGATACAAAGACGATGACAAAATTACCTATCCCAGATCCTATGCGACAGATTATTGAAACCTACGAAAATACCGGCAAAGTGATCCCAACAACCGACTTCCCAGAGCTACATAAGGCGAATAAACTTCCCAATCCCAGCTGAACTAAAAGCTAATCAGCCACCTCAAAAATGCTACAACCTTCAAAACAAAGCGCTTTACACCATGAATACAGGAGCCTGATCCCGATTGATCCTTGATTCCTCAGAAATACTTTGCCTGATAAATTTAGGCAAAGTAAACATGTTCGTG
>PBPE01000055.1 GCA_002724585.1 Dehalococcoidia bacterium
GCAGGAACATAAACAGACCCATCCATTAGTCTCCGTGCTGTACGGTAAACTCCGCATGACCTTATTCCAGTGTTATTGAGGCCGTCTTCGCTAAAAACTTCAACCGCACAATCTATTTTGCCAAGAGGATGCTCAATCCATATGGTCTGATCGCCACTATTATCTACCTGGACAAACTCGGATGCTATCGTACCCGGTAATAAGCTGGCCGATGAAATACACATTGTTCCAGTCACTGCATGGGCCTCATGGCAGGTAAGCGGTGTGAAATACCGGGATCGTATATTACCTCCATTACTCGGCGAAGACAGTATCCCGAATTTGGGCATAACCTTACCCCGAGCATCGCCCAGACCCATCTTATAACTGGCGGCGAGACGGATTGTTTCAAGCCTATCCATCAATTCAGTGTTAGCTGTAAGTTCCGCAGAAGTCTCGTCTCCCTGTATGCCCATATCCTGGGCCCGGGCCAGGACCATAGGCATCGCCACATCAATACAGGTGACTTCAATACCTTCCACCTCGATAATAGGATCGCCAGCAGGAAACAATGACCCGGTGGCACCCCCCACCAAGTCCAGGAACTTGAGTAAAATAGGCGCTCCCGTCCCTGGCGCGCCGGATATCGCATAATCGCCGTGATAGGCTACTTCACCACCAGGAGTCTGAACAACCGCTTCTATCAATCCGCCATTATTGACAGCATGTATCCTGACAGTGGTAGTTTCACCCTGTACCGGAATAAGCCCTTCATGAATTGCAAATGGGCCAACTCCTGAAAGCATATTTCCACATGTCGGGCCATAATCAACAAAGGCCTCATCCACGGATACCTGGGCAAATAGATAGTCTATATCAGAATCTTCCCGCTCACTGGGAGATATGATACAAACTTTGCTTGTTAATGGAGTAGCTCCGCCAATCCCATCTATCTGTCTCGAATCCGGAGACCCCATTACAGACAGTAAAACCTTGCTCATGTCATCCCTGTCTGCAGGTAAATCCTTTAGATGAAAAAAAGGACCGCTAGATGTTCCACCTCTCATTAATACTGAAGGGATACTGATTTGATCTGGCATAGTATTACCCCGGTCTGTGCTGGTTCAATCAATACTATCAACTTACTAATCCAATTGCACGCAAATATTGTGGAAGCACTGGTAGTTAGGTATCCGAAGCTCAAATAGTGTATATTTCTAGTTACATTATTCAGGAAGAAGAACTTATGCTAAATGACATGTGGTCAGACGGGGGCAAAACCCCAGACCCATATTTCAGTGACGAGCTTGACCAGTCATTAATAGACTATATGCTCTCGGACAATGCAAAGCTTGATAACTACAAGTACGTAACTTCTGTCGATATTACGGAAATGAATCCTATCGAGCAGGTATCTAGGCTGCTGTTTCTCGATGCTATAAAAAACGAACCATATTCCTTCCTTATGAAGAACGCGCAAGCCATCCAGATCGGCGATATAGAATCCATCAGGGAGGGCTTCTGTACCTACCTGGCCGATGAACATACCGATTTGGCACAATATGACGAGTTCTACGCGATAAGGATCTCATACAGTAGACAGGCTTTTCTTGTAATAGATGAGTATCTAGATACCATTACCACAGTAACTCAATAATCAAGACTAATACCCCAAGGAGTGCATTATTATGTCAACTGAGAATTCCATAACCCCGCGCCTAATAGAATATATGTCCGGCGCCCTGAATGCAGAATTGCCGCCAGACGTATTGGTAAAGACCAAACATCATATCCTGGACACTCTTTCCGCCATGATATCTGGGTCAGTAATGCATCCAGGTTTACTTGGAAAGCAGTTCATACTGCAACAAGGCGGAACTCCTGAAGCCCAGATCATAGGATCACCACACTTAACGTCAGCAATAAACGCCGCACTGGCAAACGGTATGATGGCCCATTCCGACGAGACCGACGATTCCAATGGATCCGCAGGCCTCCACCCCGGTTGTGCCACTGTTCCAGCCGCTTTAGCAATGGCAGAACGTGAAGACGCAAGCGGAACCGACCTGATCAGAGCAGTCGCACTGGGTTATGACATTGGAAGCAGGACCGTCCGGTCCCTAGGTAGAGAAGCAATGCGCGCCAGAAATCACCTGCCTTACAGTATCGGGGGAACAATGGCTGCAACTGCCGCCGCGGGGTCCTTAGCTCGATTAGACATGGAACAATATCGACCTTTACTTTCCTATGGCGCTCAGCAAGCCTCAGGGATAATGACCTATCAGAGAGATGTCGAACACGTAGAAAAAGCCTTCATTTTTGGCGGTATGCCCTGTCGCAACGGCGTAACCGCTGCCCAGATGGTTCAAAATGGCTTTTCTGGAGTACATGACACATTCATCGGTGACGGCAATTTCTTAATCGCCTACGCAGACAACCCAAACAAAGATGAATTGATATCAGAGCTGGGAAGCCGATATGAAGTAATGCTCACCAACATAAAAAAATACTGCACCGGATTTCCCATCCAGTCCCCAGCTGAAGGACTACTTATATTAAAAGAAAAATACGGGCTCAAACCCGGCGATATATCTAAAATCGTAGTCAGGTTATCCAAGAGGGATGCCCATACTGTCAACGACCGGGAAATGCCTGACATTAATCTTCAATACATCTTCGCTGTAGCACTGATAGATGGAAGTATTTCTTTTGAAGCTGCCCATTCATTTGAAAGAATGACGGAACCCGAGATCATGGACATAAGATCAAAGATAACTCTAATCGGAGATGAAGCCCTATCAAACGTAGACCCAATGAGTCAGTCTATCGTGGAAGTAACTAAAACCGACGGTTCCACGGTTCAGGAGCACGTCGTAAGTTTCAAGGGGAAAGCAGAGAACCCCCTCACTACTGACGAAGTCGTCGAAAAGGCAACTGACCTTATCGAGCCGATTTTCGGAAAATCCCAGACACGCGAGCTAATAGACGCTATTAACAATCTTGAGTCCGTGGACAAAGTAAGAGAGCTTAGGCCATTATTGTCTACAAAAAATTAGAGACAGGACAGGCGAATGACAGATGGACACTACGAACTCAGAATAACTGACGCAGAGTTGACCCAGACTGGAGAAATTATCGTGCTCAGGCTATTTATGGCAATGGCGGTGATCCCAGCGGCTTTTATCATATTCCTTATAGCCATTACTCCCGTATTTAACCTTTAGCAAAATACCGTATAATCCTCGATAACTACAGAATCCTTAACATACCGCCCGAACTAGCGGATACCAAATAAACAAAAAGGAGCCCCAATAACAATGGCAAGTATCACTCCTGAATTAATTAAATATATGGCCAAGGCCCGAGCCACAAAATTACCTGACCCTGTTCTGGCCAAGGCGAAGCACCACATATTGGACACCCTGGCTGCTATGGTATCGGGCTCGGTATTGAAACCTGGTGTACTAGCACGGAAATATGTCGAACAACAGGGAGGGCCACCCGAAGCACAGGTAGTCGGGAGCTCCATGGTGATATCAGCAGTAAATGCCGCAATAGCGAATGGAATGATGGCCCATGCCGATGAAACCGATGATTCTAACGGTTCTGCAGGAATCCATCCAGGATGTGCCGTTCTCCCGGCCTCACTAGCAATGGGTGAACGGGAAGATATCAGCGGAGTTGAGTTAATCAACTCAGTAGTATTGGGATATGACATAGGAAGCCGAACTACCCGCGCCCTAGGCAGGAATGAAATGCGTGCCAGAAACCACCTGCCTTTTAGTATCGGCGGAACCATGGGAGCTATTGCTGCTGCCGGGTGTTTGGCAGGGCTAGAAGAAGAGCAATATCGAGATTTACTCTCTTATGGGGCTCAACAAGCTTCCGGTATTATGACTTACCCTAGAGACGTGGAACATATTGAAAAAGCCTTTATATTCGGAGGTATGAACGCGAGAAACGGCGTAATGGCAGCAGAGATGATCCAAATGGGATTCACCGGTGTATACGACACATTTGATGGTGATGGAAACTTCTTGGTTGCCTACGCAGATAATCCTAAAGGGGAAGAGTTAATCAAGGAACTCGGAACTAGATTCGAAGTAATGGGAACCAACATAAAGAAATTCTGCACTGGATTTCCTATTCAATCACCCGCAGAAGGGTTGTTAATCCTAATCAACAAATATGATTTAAAGCCCGCAGACATAAAAAGCATAACTGCGAGATTACCAGAAAGTGGTGCCCACACCGTAAACGACAGGGAAATGCCAGACATCAATTTGCAATACCTGTTTGCTGTGGCACTGTTAGATGGAAGAATTTCCTTTGAGGCAGCCCACTCTGTCGAAAGAATGACAGAACCCGATGTGCTGGAATTGCGATCTAAGGTAACCCTCATCGGCGATCCAGAATTAACTCACGCAAATCCTGAATGGCAGAGCATTGTGGAAATTACAACCACAGATGGCCGAGACCTTAAAGAACATGTCATCAGCTTCAAAGGTAAGGCTGATAATCCTCTGACTACTGATGAAGTTGCGGACAAAGCCCTAGACTTGATGGAGCCGGTTCTAGGTAAAACCCAATCAGAAGAGCTTATAGACGCTATCAATAATCTGGAAACCTTGGATAAAATCAGAAAGCTACGGCCACTGTTAGCTGTTTAGATACTAATTCACTGAGAGAGGTTTAAGGCTTCACTTTATGGCAAGCTGACCAGTGCAAAGGTGCCACCTGGTCCCATTCCGGCTGCACGTCTCGACATTCCGGGCTGTCTTGATAAATAGGACACCTAGGATGGAACCGACATCCTGTTGGCGGATTAATGGGACTCGCCACCTCGCCTGAAATAGTTAACCCCATTGCTATGTCAGGGTTAGGTCTTGGGACTGATGCTAACAGAGCTTTCGTATATGGATGGACAGCGTCAGAATACATATCTTCTTTTTCAGACAGCTCAACCATCTTTCCCACATACATGACACCAACGCGGTGACTCATATGCTCCACAATAGCAAGATCGTGGGATATCAGAAGGTAACTAAGTCCAAATTCCTCCTGCAAATCTACCAAAAGGTTCAATATCTGAGCCCTGATTGAAACGTCTAAACCTGACACAGGTTCATCCAAAACTATCAGCTTGGGCTGCAATGCGAGTGCCCTAGCTATAGCTATTCTTTGTCTCTGCCCACCGCTGAACTGATGTGGGAAAAATGAACCGGTAACCGGGTTGAGACCTACATTATCCAATAGTTCTGCGACTCTGGTCTGAAGTCTCCTCCCACGCATTCCTTCGTGAACGCGCAACGGTTCACCAATAATATCTTTAACCTGCATTCTAGGATTCAGAGAACTGTAGGGATCTTGAAAAACGGCTTGAACGGTATGCTTATATTCCTTTAAGTCTCTGCGATTCAGCCGATTGATATCCTTTCCCCTGAATTTTATAACCCCGGCAGTTGGCCGTTCTAATAAAAGAACGTTTTTTGCTACCGTAGTCTTTCCACACCCAGACTCACCAACTAATGCGAAAGTAGTACCTTCATCTACGGTAAAGCTAACGCCGTCTACAGCCTTGACCAACACCGAGCTTTGCTGGAGCAGGTTGCTTGGTCCCGGAAAATGTTTTACTAAACCTTCGACCTCTAGTAACGGTTCTGATACTGCCATTTACTTCTCCGCCAACCAACAATGTACAAAATCATCACCACCCAAATGAGTGGCCGGAGGATATTCGGTTTTGCAAATATCCATCGCAGCAGGACAACGTGGCCAGAAAGAACAACCCGTCGGTATACTCCTCAAGTCTGGTGGCTGTCCATCAATCTGATACAAACGAGGCCGCCGTGCACCCATAACTGGTACCGAATCTAATAAAGCCTTCGTATATGGATGCTGCGGGTCCTTGTATATTTTTTGTACTTCCGCACTCTCTACAATCCTACCCGCATACATGACATTAACTCTGTCACACATTTGAGCCACTATGCCAAGATCATGGGTTACCCATATTACGCTAGTCCCATGTTCTTTCTGTATATCTCTGATCAATCCAAGGAACTGGGCCTGTATCGTCACATCCAGAGAGGTGGTCGGTTCATCGGCAACCAGCAATTCTGGACTAGTAGCCAAACCCATGGCTGCAACTACTCTCTGGCGCATTCCTCCACTAAATTGGTGGGGATATTGCTTAACTCTGTCTTCAGGGCTCGGGATACGGACGGCCCTTAGCGCATCGAGAACCCTTTGCATAGCTTGAGCTCCTCTTTCTTTCAGATGCAACTTTATGGGCTCTTCCACCTGATTCCCTACAGTAAAAACTGGATTCATCGAGGTCTGGGGATCTTGCATTACCATCGCGATCTTACTTCCTCGATATTCACGCATATCTGATTCATCTATGCTCAGTAAGTCTTGACCATTGAACAAGATCTGTCCTTCAACTATTCTGGCTGCTGGTTTAGGCACTAGCCTCATTATTGATAGACATGTCATGCTTTTGCCGCTACCAGATTCACCTACCAGTCCTACTGACTCTCCTGCCCTGACGGTGAAGTTAACGCCGTCAACGGCTTTTAAAACGCCACGACGTTGGAAAAAATACGTTTTTAGATCTTTGACATCCAGTAAAATCGGGCGATCTTTAGTTGTCGACATCTCAGTCATTTCGTTTCCTTGGTTTTACGATTGCTATCTACAGACAAATATTCCGCGTATTAAACATATTTATAACTGACGGCGTCTTGGGTCTAGAGTATCACGTAGCCAGTCACCAAAAAGATTTATGGACAACACCGCAAACAGAATAGCCAAGCCTGGAAATAAAGCTATCCAGTAAGCCGAAGATATGAACTCCCTGCCGCCTGCTACCATCAATCCCCAAGCAGGATGCGGTGGAGGAACACCGACTCCCAAGAAACTCAAAGACGCTTCTAACAGTATAAGATGTCCCACTTCCAATGTAGCCAGCACAATTACCGTGTTAAAAACATTCGGGAGTATATGGCGCAGCAATATCATCCAAGAAGGAGTACCTATGACCTTTGCTACGGCAACGAAGTCACGTTCTCTAATACTGAGTGTCTCTCCTCTTACTATCCTGGTGAATCTGGCAGCGAGAAACGGCGACAAAATGAACATAACGCTCTCAAAACTGCGACCTACTGTGAATACGAATACGAGGGCAACAAGTATTGTTGGCATTGCCAATATAACCTCTACCCCACGTTGGATCAGACTATCCACTTTTCTGCCTGAATACCCAGATATTAGTCCCAGGATAACCCCAGCTCCACCCCCAAGAGCAATGATAGTCAACGATAGTGCTAATGACACTCGGGAACCGATAATCACCCGGCTGAGAATATCTCTGCCTAACTTATCTGTTCCCAGTATATTTGATGCGCTTCCACCTTCGTGCCAAACAGGGGGAGTAAACGACTTGGCAAGATCTATACTGATGGGATCATGAGGCGCAAGCCACTGTCCAAACAAACCAAAGGCCAATAGTATTCCCAGTATTACCGTTGGTATCTTAGGAGCTCTCTTGAGCCCAGATACCATTGAAATCAATCTTAGTTTCCAGACATTCGTCATCACGATCTGAGTTGATGATGCGCTAGCCATAACTACTTACTGCCCCGTGTACTTAATTCGCGGGTCAATTACAGCGTAAAGGATGTCCACGAATAGATTTATGAAAATGAAAAATGCACCGAATACGATTACTACGCCCTGAACAATTGGGAAATCTCTACTAACCACGCTTTGAACCGCGACGGTCCCGATGCCTGGCCAGGCAAAAACCTGTTCCACTACCACGGAACCATTCATGAAAGCACCCAGTACAAGACCACTATAGGTAATAACCGGTATAAGAGCATTCCTCAAGGCGTGCTTACTGACAACTACAATTTCTCCAACTCCCTTTGCTCTTGCCATAGTCACGTAATCACTGTCAAGCACATCAAGCATACTTGAACGTACTAACCTGACCATTCCTGCCATCACACCCCAGCCCAGAGTAAAGCCAGGTAGTATGTAAGAGGTCCAACCGGTTTTACCTGCTGGAGGAACAATGTCCCATACCACAGCAAATAATATTATCAGCATTATGCCCAGCCAGAAGGGTGGCATCGCCTGTCCTAGGAAAGCCATCACCTTGGCAAACCAGTCTATTGGGGAATCCCTATAAACGGCTCCAAGGACTCCCAGCGGAATAGAAAATGCTATCGCGAACCCCAGCGCAAATAACCCAAGGGTGAAAGTAGCGGGCAATCTTTCCATAAGAATCTTGGTTATAGGTATACCGTTTCGCACTGACTTGCCTAGATCACCGCGTAACAACTGCCCCACATAAATGCCGTATTGATGATACAGCGGTTTATCTAGACCTAGTCGCTCTTCCATCATTTCACGTGCGTGCACATGACCATGGCGAGCTGTGAATATTTCTGCGGGATCGCCGATAGACCTGGACAATATAAACACTAGAGTTGCTATAAACCATAGCCCCAATAACGCCTGCAATATTCGCAACCCAATGTAACTTAGCATTAACTTCTCCGACGAAGAGGCCTGCTATCAAGCATATATACTATCAAGCAGACCTCTTCATGCAACTTAACTATTACTGGTTAAGGTTGTATGGTCCAGTGGTTGTGCGGGTATGGCCTCCCTGTAATGGGAGTCCATGAGCCTATCTTGTCAGTAGCCCCGAATACAGCTCCTGCCTCAAGGAGTGGAGCTGTCCAATAGTCTTCATTCACAACTCTATGGAACTCCGCCATGGCATCATGCTGATCCTGAAGATCAAATGCGGCACCAGCCTTGTCCAAGAGTGGATCGAATACATCTGGTAGTTTAATCATTTGCCGACGACCTTCGGAATGGTAGTAAATATGAGCTCCTCTGTAGGAGTGGAACCTTGTATCACTACCCCTTACAGCTATCTGATAAGGAGGCTGGTTAGCCACAATATCAGCTACCTGCTCAGGAGTTTTTATAGCGTTATCAAAGGTTTCTCTGAGAGCAGAGCCATCTACCACCGATACGAAAGTCTTGAGACCGGCAGCGTCTAGATATCCGGCAACAGCTTCAGACAACCCTGGCTGGTCTACGAAATCAGCATCTCCAGAGAACGTCATGATCTCTATCTCTGCCCCTTCATAGCCGGCCTCTTTTATTAATGCCTTAGCTTTTTCCGGGTCATATGGATGAGGCTCTACGTCACCAGGGTATCCCACGTTTCCTTGTACTACCCAGTAGCAGCAGGCAGGAGTAGTCTGGTCATTATAGAGACCTTTACCTATAGCATCCCTGTCTATCGCTATTGAAATCGCTTCTCTTAGTCTACGATCATTAAATGGATGTCCTTCAACCCAGGCGTAGTTATACCAGATCCAGGATATATTTGAAGCCGGGGCTTGCAACACTTGTAGATTGGCTTTTTGTAGTTCCTCTACGTTTCTGACTGAAGCGGTTGCTAAGTCAGCCGTACCGCTCTTTAACATAGCCATTCTAGTATTGAGTTCTGCTACGTCCCATATCTGCAGTTTTTCATAACCAGCTGTCTTTTCATAATGATCGTCGAAAGCCGTGAATTCTATATACTGGCCTGGAACACGGTCTGTCCATTTATAAGGACCTGAACCAACAGGCGCGTCCCTAAACCCTTCAATTCCGCCGACTTCTTCAAAATAGTCCTGAGACCATACTACAGAACGAGGTGGTGATGCGGCTGCGAAAAGAATAGGCAATGTAGATTTGGGTTCAATCGTCGTTACACTGACCTGGTTTCCTGACACAGTAAACTCGGTGGCTAGATCAGGGCCAACTTCCAGGGCAAATCCACCCAATGACTCGGGGGATACTGCTCTGTTCCATGTCCATGCAACGTCTTCTGGCGTCACATCCTCGCCATTATGGAATTTCATACCGTCCCTGATGGTGAATGTCCAAGTAAGGAAGTCATCCGACACTCCCCATTCAGTTGCGAAGCCAGGAACTAAATTACCGTCAGGGCTCTGACCTATAGCGTAGTCAAAGACTTCGTCATAATAGATCTTGGTAGCACTGTCTTCTGATATGTTTGTATCAACTCCCTGGAATCCCAGGTAGGAGCTGACAGATATAACCATATCTCCGCCTTCAGAAACTGGTTCCGCATCAGCTGACTTAGGAACCGATGTTGGTATAGATTTAGGCTCGGATACGGAAGAGTCCTTTGCTGCACCAGCATCAGATGCTGTTGGCGCTGCACTACTCCCACAAGCAACTGCCGCTGACAGGGACATCAGGATTACTCCTATCCCTAAAAGCTTCAATCCTTTAAAGTTACGACCCCACATGAATATTCCTCCCTTTCGAATAATATTGCTCTTGCAAAATTTCATGCATACATCTGCAGGTAACTAAGCAGACTTTCAGTCAATTTTCGTATAATAATTTATACAGCACTATATGATCAAGTGTAAATTTGGTGAAAATACTATTTTGATATCGTCCAAGCCAGATATCCCACTCATATAAGCTGAAATTTTACGAAATCGCCACCACAGATGACGCCTTCTATCATAAGCTGGGAAAATGGTCCCGGCACTAGACAATATCACTACAAGGGTTTTAAGCTAGTCTCTATATCACGGTTCACACGTATGGTTTCTCGTTCGAGACTGTAAGTTGCACCTCACAGAAACCTGCACCATAAGCAGTCATAAAAATTCCTAACATTAGTAGGTGGTAATTCATGGCCGATTACTGGAGGCTTAAGTATGAACAATTTTGGTTCCGGAGCAATAAAGATCTAGCAGGGTTCTTAATAGTGTTCACACTAATATTGGGTGCAACCTGCTTCGTAACCGGAATGATGTACGGAAAATCAGAAGGATATGAGGAAGGGTGGAAAAATCACGAAGAGTATATTTATTCAGTCCAAAAGTGTGATGAATACCGTATATTATGTGAAAAGGTAAAGGATCTAGAGAACTATAAACCCGGATATTAATCAACGCCCACTCGTCTATAAGTCTGGTAGAGTATAGATATTGTAGAATCACACTATTACGTTTTGGTCATCTAGCATGGAAAAATGAGAATGAAGTGGGGTATGTATGAAAAAGCTACTAGCTCAAGTCCAGTTCCTGATCATTTGTACACTGACGGTTACAGCCCTAGCCTGTTCACCTACCACGACCACCTCTGCAGAAATAAGCTCACCAATGAGCGACCAAGAAAAATGCAAAGAAGCAGAAGCGCGAAAAAAGGAATCCAGTAATTTTCTGGTACCATCACAAAAGGCTTTGTGGGACAGACATTGGGATCAAATTAATCAAGCCGAAGCAGACATTGAGAAGTATTGCAACTAACTTATAGTGTGTCTACCAAGGAGTATCTTGATACAAGGTTTTTGCGAGATCTTCTAAGAGCACATCAAATTTGTCCTGGCTCGTATCCCATCCTCGCAAATCTTGCACGGACCGTTCTTTAAGAGAAGTACATAGCCTATCGCCCCTGTCATAAAGAATGCCGTCCGCAGATACCACAGTTATACTCTGCTTAGAGTCAACTCTAGTAGTAGACAACAATTCTGAGTAGTACTGGCTGGTCAATGAACTGCCTAGAGAGTTCTCTGTGGCCAGTATCAACAAGCTATCATAATACGTCGAATGTGACAGGATTGTTCTATTCGCATGTACCGCGTCCTCATCATCCCCAACCATAGTCCAAGTAGGCACATCAAGTTTAGCTAAGCCATGCCGTATCTTTTCAGCTAAATCCGTATCCGCGGATGCTGCTATTATCAGAACTGTAGGGTATCTACGCCGAGTATCCCGTAATACCTCTTGAGAATGTATCAAAGGAGCAGCCACTCCAGCAGACCTCAGAAATGATTCCGGAATCATCCCGCCCGACTTTGAAATAGTATCAAGAGAGATAGTACTCGGCCCCTGATTATCAACCATATCAAGCCCGATCACACCCTTCAGGTCACAGTTTATTATTTTGGTCACAGCCATTACGGCGTTCATGAATATGGCGCTCTCCAAATCCGCATTCATTATTTGGGCTCCGCGTAAATCAGCTCCCGTCAGGTCTGCCATCATAAGGGAGGTCAAGCTAATATTAGCCCCCCTCAAATTTGTGCGGGTAAGATTTGCCCAAGACAAATCAGTTGACGATAGATTAGCACCAGACAAATTTGCCCCTTCTAAATTACAGTAGGTTAGATTTGCGAAAGCCAAGTCCGCCCCAGACAAATCCACCATTTCCAGTGTACTACTGGACAGATCAGATCTTATTAACGAGCATCCAGCCATGTTCGCCCTAGTCAAGGTTATACGACTAAGATTTGAACGTGATATTACCGCTGAATTTAACATGCATCCGAATAAATCTGCGGATCGCAAATTGCTCCCTGTAAGATCACAACCCGCGAGATCATCGTACGACAAGTCCACTCCAGGGAGTTTTATCCCGCTTAGAAAAGCTCCAGTTAAATCAAGCTTTGCCCTCCCATGAACGAACTCTGGGCGAAACGTTTCGTGGGTAGACCTGTCCTCCAGCCGATAACTCAATTTAAACTCGTCTTTACTGGGGTTTGGGATCATGTAGTTGACTTCGCGCCAAGTGGCTATAGCCGCTGCACCCGATCTAACCAAAGATATGTGCTCTGAATTAGCCAATCGTTTCCCTCAGATTTGATTTATATAAAGGCTTTACAGTTTAACCGAGATACACTACTTTTTCAGATATCGGCCTATTATACGCCTCATAAGCCACTTTCACAGGAATATATTTAACCGGCTCATAGATTCCCTTGCTGAAGCTTCCATTTATACAACATAACCGCAACCGAGCAAGCCAAATTTAGACTGGAAACTCCGTGTTCCATCGGTATAGATACATGATAGTCAGCCGATTCTATAACTGTGCTGCTAAGACCTTGTCGTTCTGTACCAAAAGCCAAGATCGACCTGTCCGGTATATCAAAGAATTCTAACGATTCGCCTCCGATGTCGACCGCCACTACAGGCCGGTCCGTAGGTGGCAACTCGTCGACCTGTGCCACCGGCAGTGACCACTGGAGGCCGACTCCGGTAGTTAGCGCTGCGGGTTTCCAAGGGTCAAGATCCCCGGTATTTACCACACCTGCGGCACCAGCAGCTGAAGCAGACCTGACTGCAGCCCCGATATTAAATAGGTTTCGTGGTTTTTCCAGAAATACAACCGGAGCTCCGTCAGTACTGTTCAGCATGGCTTCTATATCTACAAAGGGTCTTTCAGCTATAGACATTACTCCTGTTGCCGGTGTCACGCGGGCTAAACGCTCAAACATTGACTGATCTATCTCGACAACCAGATTGTTCAGTCCATCGCCGATATCAGGTGCATACTCCTCCTGCAAACTCCGTAATGCCAGAATATCTGGAGAAACAACTTCAACAAATTTCGCACCAAACCTCAATGCATGCTTGAGTGGATGGAATCCCTCTACTACAACCAAAGATAGGTCTCCCCTAGCTATATGAAACCGTTCCTCAACTGATTTCAGTGACATGTCCCAAAATCCCATAACATCTGAAAGTGATGGACTCCATTCAGCCCAAAGATATCGGTCAACTGTTTATCCTAGTAGAACGAATGTATTCGAGTAGTGACTCTGCAACATCTTCTCCATATTCAACAACTACCTGCCCGTAAGAAAGTTCATGGACGCCACTGTGAGACTCCCCTTCGTTAGTTACAGACTCCAGACTATCCCCTCTTAGTGCCCTCATCTCTCTTTTATTCAGTCTAAAGGTATACATTCAATAAATCCCACACGAAAACAGTTACTGTATTATATATCTAAGAGCAAAGACCCCAGAAAGTAGGGTACTAACGACATTTATGCCAGAGGTCTGATGAAACTGGACACTAACCTAGAACAGGAAATTAGCAGCAGGTTCAACAATTATATAAAGGCGCTAATAGTCATGTTTATTATCATAGTGTCAGGCATTTCGATTTTCATTGGTCAATATTCCATAATATCTGGGATCGTTTGCTTTACAGTTATAGGAAATATCGGGGCAATACTGATATATTGCAGGATGCAAGACCTAAAACGCCAACACATATACAAATGCGTGTTAAGCCACCATGAAGATACTAAACGCACCTAAATAATCAGATACTACATATTCCGATAATTCAAACGATGGATGGTATTACGCTTATACCTTTAAATGGAGCAACACTGGGTCATCCAATACGTAATCCCATAAAACGAATGGGTGGCGCACAACGCGATGCAAGGAGATGATCAGTNGGACCCAACTTCGGGGAAATCGGCAACCATAAGCGTTGATAGGTTGATAGCATGTATTAGNCCTGNACGTATTTTTACATGAAAGTTCTAGTTTCCGGATTTTTCATCTAGGAACTGTCGTATTTCCCGCACCCTCAAATATTGTGATGGCCATCCGACTGCTCCGTCCAATTCCATTTGTGCCTGTAGAGGCCAGTATGGATTCCTCAATAATTCTCTGCCTAATAGCACAACATCTGCCTGTTGATCCACTAATATTTGCTCTGCCTGATTTGCATCGGTAATCAATCCGACCGCTCCGGTCATTATCCCAGCTTCTTTCCTTATTCGTTCGGCAAAATTAACTTGATAACCTGCAAAAGGTGTCAGATGCTGTCCTAAAGAATTGCCGCCAGATGAGCAATCTATCATGTCAACTCCATCATCTTTTAGCCACTCACATAATTGTACGCATTCCTCAATGTCCCAACCATCATCCATATATTCAGTTGCAGAAACTCTAACTAACAGTGGCATCCTATCTGGTATAGCATGTCTGACAGCCCTAGTGGTTTCACGCGCGAATCTAACCCGATTCTCAAGTGAACCTCCATATCGATCAGACCGTTTGTTTGATAGAGGTGACATAAAAGAACATCCAAGATACCCATGAGCCATATGAAGTTCAATCACTTTTATTCCAGCATCAACTGACCGTTGCGCCGATTTACCGAAGTCTTGTACTATCTCATCAATTTCGTCCAAATTCAGTTCTCTTGGAGCAGCTGAATCTTCGTCAAACGGTAAAGCACTTGCACCGACACTTTGCCAGCCCTTTTCCTGTTCAGTTAAGAATCCCCCGCCGTTCCAGGGTTTGTCATGTGAGGCCTTTCTTCCCGCATGTGCCAACTGGATGGCAGGCACAGAACCGTTCGCTACTATAGCCTCAACCGATGTCGCCAAAGATTCAATCTGAGAATCTTCCCACAGACCAGCATCCCATGGAGTGATTCTGCCCACTGGCTGAACAGCAGTTGCTTCGATCATAACCAAACCTGCTCCCCCTACTGCCCGAGTACCCAGATGTACTACATGCCAGGTATTACATTTCCCGTCTTCGGTATCGCACGAATACTGGCACATTGGTGAAACAAACACCCTATTTGGTATGACTTCACCTCTCATTTGAATAGACGAAAATAATTTACTCATACCACCTCAAATCAAATATCGCTTATTAATTATCCCAGTCAGCCCATATTACTACTTGACCACAGTAGTTTTATTACCTACATCATTTATCTGCTCATACAAACATCCAGGCTCCACCATTGCCGACTGATCATACAATCCTGGGTCACCTGACCAATCCTCGTAAGTATCCATTAACGCAGATATACTGTCGCGGAAATCTTGTTTTACTGAATCATCCAAATACATTATGGGGCAATAGCTTTCGAAAACGCCCCCATCAGCAAACCTGCCAACGGTTATTTCAGTACGCCCAACGATTCCAGAATTCGTATCATCTGGCAAATGGCCAGCATACCCTATCTTGTCTCCCGCATTTATGCGCGTACCAACTTTTACTACTTGCCCATTTACCATTAGGGGTTCATCGCATACACTTTCGGACACAATATCACATGATGAACTCACTACATGGTCAATCGATACGCGCCAGGCCGAAAACCGTGAGGGTTTTATGATTAATTCCCAATCATCTTGTTTATACGTATCAGTAGGTTGCCACGAGATGTCATCTACCAATCCTGAAGTCGGAGATATTAGCTCAGTTCCGGCAGGGAATCTGTATTCGAATGTGGGGTTCTCATATTCTGTAGGTCTTCCCGCATCGTGCACTCTTCCAAATTCGTCGAAAACGGTTGGAAATCTTCCTTTCAGAAACGATTTGCTAAATTTGAAAGGGCCCATCATAGAGGTCGTCCGATCATAATCTGTGAAATCACTTACCAATAGGTTGTACAGAACCGGAGGTGTATTATCCCTGCCCGAATGACCATGACCTTGTCCCATCTGTTTCGCTTGTTCCAACATCATATAGCACATTGATCTAGCGTTAACTGGCATCTGCAGACACGGATCTTGCATCAACACTTCCGGAGGTAAACCCTCTATATTTTCTAGTAGCCCTCCCACCATATCTAATGCTCCGTCGGGAAGCGATGCCGATGCTTCTGGCAGCACTTCGGACATCTGGTTTAATGCATCTTCAATCCCATCTACACTTTCCAAATCAAAAGGAATCTCAGACAAATCAGGTAGCATCACATTATCAGTAGCTCTTGATTGTGGGCACGCCATTTTAGTGCATCCCAACAATCCATTTTCATTACAGAAACAGCTGTTGCAATGATTGCCACCTGTATCGTTCCCCGTCCAACCTGCATCCACTGATTCCCCGCCTGATAAGATGCACTGCATTTGCTCAGGTTCCCCGTGGTGCTTTCCAGTAGAAGCGTCAGCGGCTGACTCATCGTCGCTCACACCTAGTGAATCATCATCTTGCGATGCAATACGTGGAGGATCATTAATTTCTGGTTCTGCGGATACAACAGATTCAACATGCAAACTATTGTTGTCAATCTCTGGTTCAATAGGAGGAGTTCCAAGACACCCAACTATCGGACCTGTCATAAGAATCATTAGCATAAATAAAAATCTCGACATAGCCATCTACCAACATAATTGTTCCCTGATTGCTGATATATGGTACCAGACACTTATATACATTCGCTTGGCGCAATCCGTCTACAAACTGTCTCATTAATATCTGATGGAATCTCAATTCACAATAAATCCGGCCAGTGTTTATGCCTATTGCGCAAATTCGCAGATAAATATATCTTGCTATCAATAATTAAGTTGGAGCATCTAAATGTTAATCATTCGCGTTTACACCGGAGAAGACGGCCAGACTCATTTTGAAGACTTAGAAACAGATTCTTTTCCTAACCCAGAATCTCTTGAAAACGTGACTGGCATAAGATTTCGCATACAAGAACCAGGGGTTTTCAGCGACTGGCATCAAGAATCTCAGCGCAATTACATCATTACTCTGTCAGGAGAAGGCGAACTTGGAATCGGCGACGGCACACTACGCAGGATCAAAGCTGGCGAAGTGATGCTTGTGGAGGACCTAACAGGACAAGGCCATACTACCAGAGTCACAAGTTCCATACCTCGTGTTACTGTCCAGATACCACTAACAAATCAGACTCCAGGGTCGTAATAAATGCTCTGACCGGCCATTCTTTCAGATTTTCATTGTTACATTTTCATTACAACAGGGCAGAAAAAACCTAAAAAACCGGGTGAAAAACGTTAAAGTTCGTCTGTAAATAAGCACAAAATACGGGAGGGAATAGGTTATGAAATTCGGTTTGTTTTATCAAATTCAAGTCCCAAAACCATGGACAGAGGACAGCGAGTCAAAGCGTGTATGGGAAGCCTTAGAGCAAATCACTTACGCTGAAGAGATGGGGTATGAAAGCGTCTGGTTTTCCGAACATCATTTTAGACCTGTGTGGTCTCATAATAGTGCCCCAGACTTAACATTGGCAGCTGTTAGCCAACGAACGTCTAAAATCAGACTTGGCATAGGAGTAGTCTTAACACCCATACACCACCCTTTGCATGCCGCAGCACGCATGGCCACCCTCGACATCCTGAGTAACGGCCGTGTAGATGTTGGATTAGGGCGGACCGGATACCCATACCAACTTACCCCTTACGGTTCAGGACTAGAGGATACTCGAGGGATGTGGGAAGAATTTGCGGAAGTTTTGCCACAAGCCTGGACACAAGAGATCACTTCATATAACGGGAATCATTTCAAGATACCTCCAAGAGAAGTCCTTCCAAAACCAGTACAGAAACCCCATCCACCGCTATGGTCTGCATGCGGCAGTGAAGAAACGGTTAAACTGGCAGGTGAGATGGGCCTTGGAGCTTTATTTGGAAGTGAAGGCGGCCCAGAAAAAATTGGTTCTCTTATGGAAACATACCGTGAAACCATAAAAGCTGCCAAATCACCATCAGGGATGATAAACAATCAAGCTGCTGTAATGACTGCAGGGTTCTGTCACGAAGACCCAGCCGTCGTATCTACACGTGGCGTAGAACTCGTAGATTGGTATATGGAACAACAACGCGAACGGGCCAGATTAGTATGGCAAGGAGTAGACCCATCAACAGTCCCCCCTGACTACAAAGGCTACTACGAGCGAGACATGCGCTTAGCCGCAGGTCCTCACGAAGGGGAACCTACCGCAGAACAGGTCGTAAACAAAGGCGGGTCATTCTTGGTGGGCACGCCTGAGGAATGTATAAAATTTGTCGAAAGTTATGAGGCAATGGGAATAGAACAAGTGTTTTCACTTAATGCCATTGGCCCTGAATCCCATGAAGAAACTATGAATACCCTAAAAATGTTTGGGGAACATGTAATTCCATACTTCAAAAACAAGGAGAAGAATGCCGGAACGTAGGAACTCATCAACGTTACATCCTATTTAAAGCAAACTAATATAATATGAGCGATGTTAGTCAATCTAATATTCCCAGCCCTCAGATGCAAATTCACAAGGTACTGGAATGCCAACCACACTCTGGTGACACTGGCACTGGCCTAATATTTAAAACAAATAGAGGCGATGTCAGGAGCATACTGCACGGGGGGCCAGATTTAGAAAAGAGCGTTATATGGGTTTGCGGTGCTAGTGGGGGATTTAACGGACCAGCTAACGGCATTTACGCAGAACTTGCGGAGCATTTTATCGGGCTAGGAATATCATCCCTTAGAATGGATTACAGAAGTCCAAACGACTTCCCCGAATGTATGCTCGACGTATTATCGGGTATCATTTATCTTCAAAAAACTGGTTACAGCCCACCGGTACTAGTTGGACACTCATTTGGGGGAGCTGTGGTAATCGCTACAGGGGCCGCAAGCCGTTATGTATCCGGAGTTGTAGCATTATCTTCCCAAACCTATGGAGCTCATATGGCCGGATTAGTTTCACCGAAACCACTATTGATTGTGCACGGAAAAACTGATACCAGATTGCCATATACGTGCGCTCAACAGATCGATAGCTGGGCTGAACAGCCCAAAGAGCTTGTCTTATTCGAAGGGACAGAACATCGTCTAGAAGAATGCCGAGAGCCTTTGTATGAACTGTTGTCTACATGGATTCCACATATCCTGAACTCTGAGCTCAACCCCATCTAACTGGGTTGACAGATTTATCTGAGCTCCACAACTCTGTCTATCGTTGGTATATCAGGCCTGAAAATAGCTCGCCAGGCTTCAAGAGCCTTTATTTTTGCCACATTCCCGATCCATCCACCGACTAGATCTATAACTGCCATTATTTCCTCTGGACTAGCTCCAGCTTTATTAGCAGCATGCATATGCAGTTGGACATGCGAAACAAGATCATTACTGGATATACATGCTACTACTATGGCCAATTCCTTAGTCTTTCGGTCTATAAGACCTTCCTTCAAATAATTCGCTTCCGTGTTATCGTTGTGGCTCTTCAGAGCCTCCGCCCCTTTGCACAGGGCCACGAAATCATGAAGACCGTAACGAAATCCTCGTAGTGCAGTGGTACGCTCTAATTCACGTTCAACATCAGAAGACATATTGACCTCACTATTTTTATCTGAGCTCCACAACTCTGTCTATAGTTGGGATATCAGGCCTGAAGGTAGCCCTCCACGCCTCTAATGCGTTGATTTTTGCTACATTCCCGATCCATCCCCCAACTAAATCTAATATAGCCATAATTTCTTCAGGACTAGCTCCTGCCTTGTTAGCAGCATGCATATGTATCTGCAGATGAGAAACTAAATCTTGTTGGGCAACGCAAGCAACCATTAACGCTATCTCTTTAGTCTTACGATCTAGTGTTGTAGTGCCTATATAAGTGGCCTCAATATGGTCGTTAAGTTCTTTAAGTGTTTCTACATTTAATTCAGCGTAGAAATCATGAAGTCCATACCTAAAACCTCTTAATTGTGTAACCCGTTCTAACTCTGCCTCTTTATCGATTGCCATGGTTCCTCCTATATTTTTTTATGCCCCTTTTGCATAGGGCTTTAACATCGCATAGATCAAATCATTTATTGGTGTTGTGATATTACCCTTAATTCCCGCACGAACAACCGCTCCTGTAAGAGACTCCAATTCCAGAGGTCTTTGCGCCATTAAATCAGTGTACATAGACGCGTGCATATCTTTGAGATTTGCTCTTATATACGCCAAAGTATCATCAACAATGGTATCGGAAAGATTTATATTGTTTGCGCTCCCTACTGATTCAATCTCCTCCATACAGCTTTGGATTATCTTTACCCACTCTGGCTTTGCCATCAATACCGCCATTGACTCTCTAGCTAAACTCGTTATTCCAGCCATTGTCGCTATAAATAAAAACTTAGTCCAAAGCGTTCTGTGAATATCATCACTGAAATTTGCCCTTACTCCTGAACCATTGAACATTTCCTCAATAACAACACCTCGGTCAGAACGGGCGCCATCATCCTCCCCAAATTCTATTCTAACCACATCACCATTCTGCTGAACAACACCTGGCTCAATTAGATTTGCTTCTATGTAGGCCGCTCCGGGCATAACTTTGGCACTACCCAACACGTCAGCTGCCAACTGATAGCTATCTATTCCATTCTGCAAACATATTACAACTGTATTATCACCCACCATTGGTCCCAACATTGGAACGGCAATAGCATTATGATATGTTTTGACAGTCAAAAGAATCAGATCGACTACCCCTACTCGAGTTGGATCTTGTTCTGCAGGACACGGAATAACCTTTGATTCATTATCCGTTATAAGTTGTAAACCTTTCTCCCTGATAGCAGTAAGATTAGCACCCCGTGCGATCAAGGTAACATCATGGCCATATTGAGCCAGCGTTCCACCAAAATACCCGCCTATACTCCCGGTACCCATCACAGCTATTCGCATTACAATTACCTACCAGTAGACTACCGTTACATTAACTTGCCTGTACCAACAAGGCAACTAGTAATTAAATTTACCTTGACGGTAGTCCAGTGTGACCCTTATTCTCACAGTAATATATTTCTGGAGACCCCTATGACGCAAGAACAACCGAAAATTACACCTCCCGTACCCCAACCGGAATCAGATTTTTACTGGGAAAAATGTAAAGATGGAGAACTATGGTTACGGTCTTGCGACGACTGTAATAAAACCTATTTTTATCCTAGGGATCTGTGCCCATTATGCTTCTCCAGAAATACCAGATGGATTCAAACCGACGGCAAGGGGATCGTACATACATTCGCGATAGTCCATCGAGGCCCGACCCCCGTTTTCCGTGACAAATGTCCATACGTGACTGCGGTTGTAGAATTCCCTGGCGGGGCAAGAATGCCAACTAATTTAGTGGAAGTAGAACCAGACCCCACAGCTATAAAGTGTGGGATGCCGGTTGAAGTTATATTTGAAAAACTGGACGAAAATATCAGTTTACCAATGTTCCGTCCAAGCAAGTAGGTCAATATGAGGACCCTTAACGACAAAGTCGCAATAGTCACCGGAGCAAGTAGAGGAATTGGCCGTGCTATCTGCCTAGGCTTAGCTGCCGAAGGATGTGCGGTGGTGGTTGCATCACGAACTGAGGAAGACCAATCTTCATATACAGATTATCCGAAATATTCTTCCGGTACCATCCATCAGACGGTAAGTCTTATAACAGCAAACGGTGGGGCAGCTATAGCGCACCGCTGCGACGTTAGTAATGCACTCGACATAGAGAGCCTCTGTGAATCGACCTATCAAAGATTCGGAAGACTAGATATATTAGTTTCAAATGCCGGCATAGATTGTGAATCTCCAGTTCCTGATCTGCCATTAGATTTGCTTGATGATTGCCTTGCCATTAACATTCGCGCTCCTTTCCTATTATGCAAATATGCCCTGCCTCACATGATAAAAACAGGAGGAGGATCAATATTCGCCGTTACATCCGGCGCATCCAGAGGTTATCGGAAAGGGAGAGTCGGTTATTCAATGAGTAAAGCTGCGGTAGATAGGATGTTTCTGAGCCTGGCCGAAGAAGTAAGGTCTTCTAACATCGCAGTTAATGTGCTCAGCCCTGGAAGAGTAGACACATGGATGAATAGACGTGGAGACTGGCCAGGAACCGCACACATCCCTATGGTTCAACCCGACGAAATCATACCGTCAGCCGTGTGGCTCGCCCAACAGGATGCTCAAACATTTACTGGAAACCTCGTAGAAAGAGCCGATTTCGGAACCACCTGGGGTAACACCAAAGAATCGGTTTAGCTGTTTAACCCTAGCACTACCATAAACGGTCCCGTCGTACTATACTCCACCTAAAATGGCCAATACGGGTATTATGAAGGAGGATACAAGGATACGATGAGTACACCACCAACAGATCGAACAGTCCAAAGGTCTATTGCACCCAAACTTGCGGAGTTAAGCGAAAACGTATTGTTTGGAGATGTGTGGGAGCGTTCTGAGCTCTCCAAGCGTGACCGTAGCCTTATAACAATAGCGTCTCTAATTGCTATGTATAGAACAGATCAATTGAGAGGCCATTTGAATAGAGCACTCGATAACGGCGTTACTGTTGAAGAGATCGGGGAAGTTATTACCCACATGGCCTTTTACTCGGGATGGCCTACTGCTGCAAATGCTGTCAAAGTTGCCAAAGAGGTATTTGATTCCAGAAGTTAAAAACCTCGACAAGCAAATACTTTATTTCTCTAAAACAAGATTCACGGAGGGGATTTATGCCTGTAATGACTGGTGGGAAATTTTTAGCAGATACATTCAAAGGGTACGGCGTCAGCCATGTGTTCTTTATGCCAGTAATCGTTCAAAGAGCACTACTAGAAATGGAAAAACTTGGTATCAAGAGAATTATGGCGCATAGCGAAAAAGCCGCAGTATATATGGCTGATGGATATGCTCGTACTAGTCATAAAGCAGGAATATGTATGTCTCAATCAGTGGGAGCTGCTAATTTAGCAGCTGGTTTGCAAGATCCATTTTTAGCGAGATCGCCCGTTATAGCTATCACGGGTCGTAGACCACAAGCAGACCAATACCGTCATGCATATCAGGAAATTGACCACTTAGAGCCCTTTAATGCAGTTACTAAATACAATGTCGGGGTAACCGAACCTTCCCAATTGCCACACCTTATCAGGCAAGCGTTCAGAGAGGCGATCACAGGTTCACCAGGTCCTGTACACCTAGATTTTGAGGGGACCACAGGAGCGATAATAGGCGATGGTGAAGCCGATTTAGAAGTGGTTATAGACAATGCATTCATAAATGTACCTCCATTCCGGCCAGAACCGGACCCGGCACTTGTGCGAGAAGCAGCAGCAGTAATCGCAAACTCCCAACGACCTGTAATAGTTTCAGGAGGTGGAGTGGTTACTTCCGGAGCAGAAAAGCAAGTAGTTCAACTGGCTGAATTACTATCGATACCAGTAGCCACATCCTTAAACGGAAAGCAAACGCTCTTAGGCGATCATCCTCTTTCAGTTGGGGTCTGTGGAGCATACTCCAGAAAATGTGCTAACCGAGTTGTATCAGAAGCGGACCTAGTTATTTATATTGGCAGTAACACTGGCAGCCAAGTCACAAATGAATGGACTGTACCACCACAGGGTACACCAGTAATACAAATCGATATTGACGCATCCGAACTTGGTCGCAGTTATCCCACACAGGTAGCGATGCAAGGCGATGCTCGTGCCTCAGTACAAAAATTACTTGAAGCTAGCGAACCCTCCACCGACAGAACAGCTTGGGTTAGCAGAGCTCAGGAGATAGTTAGGGAATGGAAAGACGAAGTCAGTCAGTTTACTAACGCCGACACTTCTCCACCTCGCCCAGAGCGGTTGTGTAAAGAGATAACAGAATTCTTACCCTCCGACTCGATCTTAGTTTCGGATACAGGACATGCAGGTATATGGACCGGTACTATGATCGATCTAACTCATCCTGATCAGAGCTACCTGAGATGTGCTGGATCGCTAGGGTGGGGATTCCCGGCTGCTATTGGTGCCAAATGCGGAGCACCAGACCGACCCATTGTCTGCTTCACTGGCGATGGAGGATTCTTGTATCACTTATCAGAATTGGAAACTGCTGCACGCTACGGCATAAATGTTGTAACAGTGGTTAATAACAACCATTCTCTCAATCAAGAGAAACGTGGAAACGAGCGAACATACGGCGGGCAAACACCTGAGTCAGACGAGTTATGGATGCTTTCTAATATTAACTTTGCCCAGCTCGCTGAGTCCATGGGTTGCTTTGGAATCCGGGTTGACCAGCCCAATCAAATACAAGACGCAATGGAACAAGCCTTTGCTTCCGGAAAACCAGCAGTAGTAGATGTGGTCACAGATATCGATGGAATAGCTCCGCCAGCCTGGAGCCCATAGTACAGCTAAATTTGTTTAGCCGCAGACATGAACATATTAGCTGAAGAATAGTTTCGGTGCCCACCTTTGTAGATGGTGGGCACGATATACATATCCGTGAGGCCCCGACGACGAAAGGACTCGTACATTTGTAAAGCAACTGGCACAGGATCTTCACCGTCATTCAGAGCGTCTTCAACCCAATCAGGAAACATTGTCAAAGAGATGGAATTAACGTCTGGGATTTGTATCCCCCATAATATCGGGACTTCAATATCTTCAAGATACCGATTCCTATATAGCTCATAAAATTTATCAATAGTTTCCATTTCATAAACAGGCTGAGCAATGAAATATTCGGCTCCAGCAACAATTTTTTTATGTACTAGGGAAACTTCTTTATCCAAGCCAGTGGATAAATCTAAGACAGACCCTACACAGATATCAGCAGGGCTATCCAATTTCACACCCCGGCAATCTATTCCCTGATTCAAATGAACAATCGAGCGAATTAAGTCAGTACTTCGATAATCATTTATCTGAGAGGGACGCTGGTTACGATCCATTCGGAATCTATCGCCTGCCACAACAACAACATTCCGTAGACCCATAATGGACCCACCCAGTATCAGCGAATCCAATGCCAGTTTATTCATATCTCGGGTAACTATCGTAAAAATAGTATCTGCTATTGCATTACTCTGAATATATGCAGCCACCATAGAAGAACTGGCACGAACAGACAGACCAGGGCTGGAATTAACCAAGACAAAATCTGCCGTATCAGGGTAAATTACATTCACAGCCATCACACCAGATTTGGGAGGAGAATAATCACAAATGAAAAAAGGTTCACGAATCGCTTTACTAAGACTTGCGGTAACTTTCACCATTACGACACACTCCTACAAACAGAAACAGTCGTGGAAGAATGTACCAAGAATACAATAATGGACTATGTTACTCACTCCCAATCTGAGCAATCATATCTTGAAATTGGTTTATACTCTTTCGCTCTGACAATCCGATATAATAGCGCAACCCTTGGATATGGTTTACAACATCCCTAGGTAACATCAGAAGCTCGTCACGAGGCTCGTTGAGATGATAGAGTGCATCAACTCCATCCTCCAATCCAACATATAGGATATCCTCTAACAATGCCATATCTTTTGAATCCATATCTTGTCTAGCTACCCATCTCGAAAATACAAATGGCAAGCCTGTCCACCGATTCCATTCTTGACCTAAGTCATAAGTATGAGTGAACCCTCGGACGCCTCTACGTTGACGTAAAGCCTGATTTCCAATTAACAACAAGGCATCATACGGCTGGTCTTGTATGCCAACGAATTCAAAGGAATCAATACTATATTTTAGCTTCAATAGGACTTCTAGTAATTTAGGTGCGGTTACACTGTCATCTATTACAGCGATTCGGGCATCGTTAAGGTCTTCAATAGGTTTAGTGGAATATAAGTTGACACTTCCGGCTCTGTCTATACTTGCAATACAAAACCCGGCAACGTTCTGGATAGAATCACCCAACCTGAAACAATCCAATATTGGTACTGGCGCTGCATCTATATCTCCTGACCGTATAGCTTCTGCCATACTATTGGGCGTCAAATCCCGCCAATCCACGCCTCGACGTGCCATATCAAAGTAAAAAGGTTCATTATGAAGGTAGTTAACTCGACCTACAGTAATAGCCATACCTAGAGAATCACCGCCTATTCTTTAGTTGTTTACCTAGTAGCAAACTCCATTTGGAACCGTGTGGATTGTAGAATTAACCCGAATTAACGTCAAGCCATATGGCTGCAGACATGAGCTAGAACTATCATAGTCACCTGTGTATCCTATAGGTATACCTTCCAAATAAACTACCACATAACCTGAGAGGACCATGTCAAAAGTCTTAAAGAGCTTAATCTTTACTCTAATTGCAACAGTACTAATGACCAGCTTTGATCACTCAAACTCCTATGCTGACGGGGAAAGCATAACGGTCTTACAACAAACCACGCAGAGCGACTTCCCCAATGGGATAACGTTTCACTTGGA
>PBPE01000056.1 GCA_002724585.1 Dehalococcoidia bacterium
GCATTAACCCCTCAGGGTAGGGAACCCAAGATAAGTCTTGTTAACCACATCGTGGTAGCTGAAACAGACAAAGAAGCTCTAGCCATTGGTGAGCCTGCATGGGAGGATTATACTTGGAATCTTGGCACCCCTCGGAGACTAGAAGCTGAAAGTCGTGGTCTTACCCAGTTTTTGGTTCCTAATGACCAAATGAGGCCAGCTAGTGCTCCTGATCGGGAAGCACGTCGCGATTTGTATTGGGCTATGACACAAAGAACTGAAGAACAAGAAAGACGGAGGCAAGCACCAGGTGGTTTAGGGGGAATTCCGAATAAAGGGGCCGGATTCGGAGTAATAGCGGGATCTCCAGCATCTATCAGGGAATATATGGATGAATACATGAGTACTGGGGCTAATTATTTCGTTTGTTCTTTTCAATGGGGAAGTTTAAGTAACGAGCAGGCAATGCAGTCTCTAGAATTATTTGTCAGCGAAATAATGCCACATTATGCAGCTGAAGCGACGTTGATATAGCATAGGTTGGGATTGCCAAGAGGAATCACTAGGTCTCAAAGGCTAATTCGAGGTTTATACAGTGCCGACTAGTTCCTCTATGTCCGAAACGGAAGATAATATTGTATCGGATAATACCGAATACCCTTCAGCTGTGACTACTACGTTGTCTTCTATCCTGATACCGATACCTTTTAGATTTTCAGGGGATTCTGTTGCCTGGTTTCCGAAATATAGTCCTGGTTCTACAGTGAACACCATGCCCTCTTCTAAAGTAATTGAACGTTCTTCATCTCTGTAGGGTCCCGCGTCATGCACGTCTAGTCCTAACCAATGCGATGTGCCATGCATGTAATACGGTAGGTATGCTCGCGATTCTATCAGGCCATCGATACTACCCTCTACAGCACCTAAATCTATTAGGCCTTGTACCAGTATTCTAAGAGAAGCTATGTGAACTTCGTTAAATTCGATTCCAGGTGATATTGCCTTTATACCGGCGGATTGTGAAGCTAATACGATTTCGTATACTTCTTTCTGTTCTGGTGTGAATCTTCCGTTCACTGGCCAGGTTCTTGTTATATCTGCAGTGTAGTAATCGTATTCGGCTCCAGCATCTATCAGGAGAAGGTCCCCGTCTTTCAATTGTTCACGGTTGTTTATGTAATGCAGAATGCACGAATTGGTTCCCGAAGCGACTATCGAAGGATAGCCGTTTCGGACTGAACCTAATTTTCTGAAATGAGATTCCATCTCCGCTTGAACCTGATACTCAAATGTGCCCGGTTTTGTAACTCGCATAGCATTTTCAAAGCCAACTCTAGTGACATCGATAGCAGATTGAACTAGCTCTATCTCAGCTTTAGATTTAATGAGACGCATTCGGTCGATAGCAGGTTTCGGATCTTCTATACGAAGCAAGTGGACGCCGCCTCGCTGGGATAACCCTCTACGTTTTTGGACTAGGTTCATCATCAAGTCGTCTAATTTGGAATCGCTGCCAATTGAATAATGGATCGTTTCAATGTCCTCAAGTAGGCGAGGTAACTGATCATCAAGCTCTGATATCGGGTACGCGGCATCAATGTCTAGATTTTCGGGAGCTGCGTCGACACCAAGGCGGGCTCCTACCCAGATTTCAAATTGTGGATCATACGGATTAACGAAAATAACGCACTGATCTTTGTGATGTGGCCTTAGAACCAGTACAGCGTCAGGCTCATCGAATCCAGTGAGATACCAGAACGTGGAATTTTGTCTGAATTCATAGTCTACATCGTTATTTCTAGGGGAATTATGAGACGCACCAATTATGATGGCTCCATCTGATATCTGGCCCATTAATGTGGTGCGTCTTGATTTAAATTGTTGTTTCTCGTTGTATGCCATGTCATATGCTCTGACTTAGGATTTTACTAATTGCTGACACCCATTTGCTGCTGTACATCTTCTATGACTTGATCTCTAGTGCGTGTCTGCCAGCGTCTTCGGGCGCCAATTGGCTCGTTTTCTATATGAGGGAATACTTTCATAGCGACAAATACTGGGCCAGGTTGGCTAAGAATCTCCTCGATATTGTTAGAGAAATCTTCTAGGTTATCAAATGCGTAAGTTCTGGTATATCCAGCTCCTTTAGCGATGACGTCGTATGCTACGTTTTGGGCGTTGGGAACTGGCTGTCCACCCGTTGTTGCATAGCATTCGTTGTCCAGCATGAAATGATAGAAATTCTCAGGAGCCTTTTCCGCGATTGTGACCAGAGCACCTAAATTCATTAATACATCACCTTCAGAGTCGAATAAGACTACTTTCTGGTCGGGCTGAGCTAATGCCAAACCCATTCCAAATGAAGCGTGTCCACCCATTGCCGGGTCACCCAAAGGAATGTCCTTTTTTTCGTTAGTGCTAATATCAATCCAGTGTCGGCCTCCTCGGCCCGGTATTACTACTGCATCTCCTCGATATTTCTGAAATATATTTAGCATGTCTGCTGTTTGAAACATAATGGCTCCTGTTCTCAATTATTCTCTTAGTATTTTTAATGGAAACCGTGGTATTCGTCGCCAACCAATATAGCGACCGGTCTCTTGGTCTGTTGAGCTTCTTCAAACGCAACTGATATTCTTTCCGCGTCTGAGTCATTCTCGACAAGATAATACTGTATTCCAAAGGCATTTAAGAATCTTTCTGTATATGTGGCTGCTGTATCTGAATTGACACCGTGCCTGGTGTACCCTCTATATCCAACCATCATGACCACCGGTATGTTCATTCCGAGGCACCAACCTCTTAATGAATCCCCAGACTCCATCATCCCCGTGTTTTGAATCAGTATGACAGGATTTTTGCCGCCCACAGATAATCCAGCAGCTACGGAGAATGCTTGGCCTTCTCTACTGACTGGAATTAGGTCTAACTCTGGATCATTCTTCATTAGCATGTACAACCAGTTCGTTTCACTGTCTGGTAGCCAAACGACGTGAGTCACACCGTTTTTCTTCATTTCTGCTAGTACGGTTTCAGGATTAAGGTTAGCTGATTCAACCTGCGCCATTGGAGACTCCTTTAATTATGAGAGTACAAATTCAATGCTTGATTATATCTTGGCCCTACTTGATGTCAAATGAATCTCTTCAAATTTTATTGATATCACAATATAATTTGCCGTGTTATTGAAGATTGTAGGAGGAATCATGCAGAACAGGGATTTTATCGGCTACGGTGAGAATCCTCCGAATATTGTCTGGCCAAATAAAGCAAAAATAGCAATATCAGTAGTGGTGAACTATGAAGAAGGATCTGAATATTCATTGCTTGATGGCGATACTCATCATGAGACTAATAACGAAGTGCCATCACCCGTTCCTCTAAATCAACGTGATTTGTTTAACGAATCATTTTTTGAGTATGGGAGCCGTGTTGGTGTTTGGAGGCTGCTTAATTTGTTTGAGAGATACGGTGTAAAAACGACGTTTTATTGTTGTGCAGTAGCTCTTGAACGTAATCCTGAAGTGGCACGGGCAATTGTAGAGAGAGGGCATGAAGTCTGTGGTCACGGATATCGATGGCAAGAATATCATTCAATGGACCGTGATTCGGAGTTAGATTCTATAAGAAGAACAGTTGAGTCACTTGAACGTACTACAGGAGTTCGTCCGGTCGGCTGGTTTACTCGGTATGGACCAAGTCTTAACACTCGAGAATTGGTTTCAGGAGAAGAGGGATTCATTTATGATAGTTGTTCTATGAATGATGATCTTCCGTATTTTGTTAGAGTAAATGAAGCTCCGTGGTTAGTAGTACCTTATAGCTTTGAGACGAATGATGCCCGATTCTGGCGTGGTGGCTTAGTCAGTGTAAATGACTTTTTCGAATATCTTAAAGATACGTTTGATTGCCTGTATGAAGAAGGGCAATCATCTCCGAAAATGATGTCAGTTGGTCTGCATTGTAGAATTACTGGCAGACCTGCTAGGTCAAGAGCTGTTCAAAGATTTTTGGAGTACGCTAGTGGTTTCCCCGATGTATGGTTCGCTCGAAGAGATGAGATTGCTTCGCACTGGTTGAGTAATTATAACGGGAGTTAAGTTAGGCGAAGAGTGGCATTTGTATTAATCTGGATCAAGTGTTCCGGTTTAATGCTTCTGTTAAGATAGGCGGTAGCTGCTAGGAATAATCTAACGTATATGACTCGGGAGGTTTATCGATGCAAACAGCTGTAATTCCTGAGATTTCCACAAAATTGGTTTCCTATTTGGATCCCACGGGCCAAGTCCAAGTGGATGAGCGACATATGGCTGCTCGGCTTAGTTCCGTGGAAGGGACGACAGTAGCCCTATTGGACAATGCGAATGATACATCCAGTTTCTTTTTTCAATCTTTGGCAGAAATATTGCAGTCAGAATATGGCGTGGCTGATGTCATTCTAGAAAGCAAATTCACATCAACGAAGCCAGCAACCAAGGAATTAATACAAGAAATGTCCGATAAGTCTGATTTTATGGTGGCTGGTGTTTGTCTTTGAGGTTCATGTACGTCGGGCAGTATGCTCGATGGTATAAGATTTGAAGAGACAGGTAAGCCGGCCGTGGTAGTGGCAACTACCAGTTTTGTGCGACTTGCGTACTCTATTAGACGGTCGATGAATCTGGATGATATTCCTGTGGTGGTAATATCTCACCCTTTGGGCGGTGCCGATTTGGCCAGAGAAAAAGCTTCGGAAGCGGCTCCCGAAATAATAAACGCCGTAATTGGTATGTAGTAGCCTGACAAAGCTATCTTGTTAGTTAATTTCGTATATAACAAATCTTAGAACGGCATTAAGAGGCTTGATTATGATACGCGGGTCTAAGGGAAAGATCGTTTCGGGTTTGAACACTTCTCAAGGTGTAATAGAGACTATAGAACAGTACTATGAAAATGGGTGGACTGACGGATTTCCAATAGTACCTCCTACCGAAGATGCCGTATCGGATATGATAAATGCTTCTGGTCGAGATCCGTACGAAGTCCTGGGTGTTGTTCCTCCGCGTAACGGTGTTGCTACAGTAGAAATGGTCGCTACTAATGCGGTTATGGCTGGATGCAAACCAGAATATATGCCGGTAGTACTAGCTGCGGTTGAAGCCTTGTTGGATGAAGAATTTGATGTACAAGGTCTTCAGGCGACCAGTGACCCAGCGGCACCTATGGTCATTGTGTGTGGGCCGGTGGTTCAGGAGATTGGTATTAATCACGGTGCAAGTTTGTTCGGTCCCGGTACTAGAGCTAACGCTACTATTGGTCGTTCGTTACGCTTAATACTGATCAACCTCGGTGGAGGGTATCCAGATTCTGGTGACAAATCTACATTGGGATCCCCTGCGAAGTATTCGTATTGTGTAGGTGTAGATATAGATACCCCGTGGCCTTCTCTCCATACAGAGTTTGGATATTCCGAATCCGATAGCTGTGTAATGGTTTATGCAGCAGATGCTCCGAGAGGAAACAATCCAGGAGGGTCTGGGAGTATGGAATTTCCGTTATGGATATTGGCAGATTCCATGTCTAACTTAAACCATAACATTATCCATGGAGGCCATGCGGCAGTAGTGATCAGCCCGCTTATCGCACATGGATTGTTCCAAGAGGGATGGAGTAAAGAGGAAGTTAAATTTTATCTATATGAAAATGCCAGAGTTCCGTTTGAGCGAGTCCAGAGATACAAACAGCTTAGGTATGGAAGAGACCAAGAGGCAGGAGATCCATATTATTGGCCCAAATGGTTAAATGTCGACGAGCCAGGTGTCTCGGTCCCTATCGTCAGAGACCCTCGGAATATGTTGGTACTAGTAGCTGGTGATCCTGCACGATCAAGGTCAGCTTATTGCCCTGCCAGACCGTACAATCGTCCAGTGATTAAAAAAATCCTCGTTTAAGTTTAATAGTGGCTACTTAGAAAGCTTACGGTATTCCAGATTGCAACGTGGTTTTTTATAGAGCTTCGCTCAAACCGGGTACTTCGCTTGCCCCTACCGGCACTGTTACGGATGCCCCTTTGAAATCATCGTTAATAGGCTCATAATTTCCATTTAGATGAGTGCTTAGAAAGGCCTCTGCTACTGCGAAGAAAGAAAGATTGTTGTCAGGTCTAACGAATCCATGTCCCTCATCTGGATACAATACATATGTTACAGGTATACCCTTTTCAATCATTGCATTAACTATTTGGTCTGATTCAGCTTGATTCACTCTGGGATCATTTGCACCCTGGCCTATTAGGAGTGGCTCACTTATATTATTAATGTAATTTAGAGGAGATCTTTCTGATAATAAATTGCGTCCCTCTTCGGTCCTATGATCTCCTACTCTGGAGGCCCATAATTCAATTTGTGGTTGCCAATACGGTGGGATAGAGTTAATAAGCGTCAGTAAGTTAGATGGCCCTACTATGTCTATACCACACGCAAATATACCTGGAGTGGCAGTCAAGCCGATCAATGTAGCGTAACCCCCGTAACTACCACCCATTATTGCGATCTTATCGGGGTCGGCTATTCGCTTGTCTATGGCCCATTTAACCGCGTCTAATAGGTCGTTGTGCATGTTCCTACCCCATTCGAGGTTGGCTGCATTTATGAATGCCTTCCCAAAACCAGTCGAACCCCGAAAGTTTACGCTAAGCACGGCGTAACCTCTATTGGAAAGCAGTTGGTGTAGTGCGCTATATCCCCATGTATCTCTATGCCAAGGGCCCCCGTGTACTAGTAATACCATCGGGCAAGGTGCTTCAGGTATTTCAGTTTGGTTGCCGTGTGACGCGGGCAACGTATAGTAGCTAACTAGGTCAAAATTATCCCGTGATTTTATGGTTGTAGAATGCATGCTTGATAAGTTGAGAGAATCAAGAGAATCTCGGTTTGTGAATAAGAACGTGGCTTGTTGATTTAGTCTGTTGTATGTATAGAAACGGACAGGTCCGTTGTCTAAGACGAAGGCCACTATCCATATTCCGTCGTCAAATGACTGACTTACTATCTCAATTTCACCCTGACATACGCTTTCCAGGTATGCGAGATCTTTCTTTACATGGTCGTCTAAGAATATCCATGTTTTTCTCTCATGAGTGAACGCTACTGCCTGGATGTTTTTATTATTAGGGTCAACCATAGTGTCACTGACATCGGCATGAGGGTTTTCAGCTATTAGATTAGTCTCACCAGTTGTCAGATTCAACGAGATAAGGGCTGCAGTGTCTCTGTTACGGCTATCCACTAGGTATAAGATTCCGCCTGTATTGTCAAAACCTATTGGCGAAGTGGTTAATGTGTCTTCTATTCCGATTTGTATGAATGATTTCCAGGTAGAATCCTCCTCTTTTTGAAGCAATTCGCTTCCTCCATCTTCTGTTACTCGGGTAGCAAACCGCACGTCAAAATTGTCGTCTGTTATGTATCCTGCAAATCCATCGTTTTGCTGAACGAGTGTTCTATCACCTGTATCGAGGTTAACTTTGTATACATCGTGCAATTGAGGATCTCGATCGTTGAGAGCCAACAGTAGATCATTTGGAAACTTAGGACTTATTTCCTGGAATCTTGCTTGTACTCCATCATAAGGTGTTAAATCTTTGGTCTCGTGATTGTTTATATTTACTACGTACACATGCCAGTTCTCATCTCCTCCGATATCTTGGATATACGCGATATGCTCATTAGTATACGTCCACCCGTAAAACCGAATACCCCTGTCGGAGTCCTCGGTAATTGGTATCGCGGAATGAGGATCTGTGGATTTGGCCAGCCAAATGTTCAATACGCCGTTCACTGGGGCGAGAAAGGTAATATATTCACCATTTGGGCTAATTTGCGGGGAAGCTTTGTCGGGGTTTCCAAATAATGTTTTCCTGGGAATAAGCCCATCGATGGCCATAAGTATTCAGCTCCACTATATATGTTGATTGGAAATATTGTATGTATTGGTGGCATTCATAATTTCCGAAGTTTAGGTAATAACGCAGCCATTATTAGCGCTAATATTGCGAGTGAGGCTCCATTTATTAGCAATGCAGTCTTGGAATCAGTTGCTCCTGCTAATAGTCCAACCTCGCTTTGCCCTATAGGCGCTGTGCCAATCCCTATTATCCAGGAGCCCATTGCTCGTCCTCGTTGTTCATTTGATACGCTTAATTGTAGGAGAGATTGGTGTAGTACGTCACTCATTGTGGCCATGATGTTGACTATTGCCACTAATGTTACGGCAACCCAAAACGTTTGTGCATATCCCAATACGATTTGTGAAATTCCAAAAAAGAACATTGTTGTCAATAATAATGCTCCAGGTCTCTTTACATCCCCTGCTATCGCTAATCCCGCAATTCCGACGGTTGCGCCAACAAATCGTGATGCAGTTAAAAGTCCAAGTCCTTCTGGACCCACGTCTAAGACCTGAAGAGCGAGTATTGGCAAGATCACCGCATGGGAAAATCCTAATATTTCAGCTCCAGCGGTGGAAATCATAAGGCTCAGTAATAATCGATTGGATCTGAGAGCCTTAAAGTAGTTAATTAAATTTTCTACTATGGTTTCTTGACGGTCAGGTGCTGAATCTCCTACTTCTACTAACATGAATATACATGTAAGGCCAATTAAGTATCCAATGGCCATAGCTAGAAATGGACCTGAGCCTCCTATGTGCAGAATAGTAGTGCCCGCTAGAAGGGCCCCGATTAGCTGGCTTATTCTTTGCGCGAGTCCGATCAGCGCTAGTCCACTAATGGCTCTGTTTGCACCGACTATATCGTACACATAAGCTTGCCTAGCAGTCATATACATAGCCTGAAAGGCACCAAGAAAAAATACGCCGCATAGTAGGATAGATATCGTTATTACGTCAAAATAAACTAGACCTGATAATGTCAACGCCGTCAGCATAAGTCCTATTACGGCGATTTTCATGAGTATGCGTCGATCATATCGATCTGTAATTGGGCCTGCTGCCAGCCCAACAATCAGGTTTGGTGCTGAACGAACCGCAAACGCGGCACCAACGAGTAACGCAGATCCTGTCATATCCAGCACAAGCCATCCGATTATCACATGTGAAGTGCCCTGTCCGAATTGGTTTGCGAATGTGGAGATGAATAATGTTCTGATATCGGGATATCGTAATGCAGCTGTTATACCTGCGAATCTTGACTGCGGTGCTTGTGTTTCGTCACCTCCTACGGGTGTACTCATAGGAGCGTTCCCGTAGGTTCTAAGTCTTCGATGTTTGATGTCGTATGTAAGCTGTTAGTCTGGTAGAGCATCACAAGAGTCTAGCACATATTATGCAAGTATTACTGGTTTTTAATTTTACGATTATTAAACTGTAGAAGCCTTGAAACCATTAGGTAATTCTGGCAAGATATCGTTATGAATATTGGTGCTTTTGAAATAGTTGATGACCTTCCTGATCTAAAAGATCCCCATGTTTTTGCAATGGTACGTCCCTGGGTAGATGTGGGAAGTGTTGGTACGTTGACGTTGAACCGTCTGGAGCACTTCATGGGGTCTAAAGAACTTGGAAAGTTGATTCAACCCGGTAAGTTTTTTGACTTCACTAGGTATCGACCAACCATGAAGTTGGTTCAAGGTAAACGAGAAGTTACTGTCCCGAATAGTAGCATCAAATATTCGTCCTCAGAAGATGGACACGACTATTTATATCTTCATCTTATGGAGCCGCATGCTAATAGCGAAGAATATACAGACTCTATCTTAGAGGTGATTGAGTATTTTAAGGTAAAACGATATTGTCGCCTGGGGGCTATGTACGACGCTGTTCCTCATACAAGGCCGCTGCTAGTCACAGGTTCTCTCGGAGAGGTGCCGCAAATTAAGGAAGTCTCTAATTTCAAGCTCAGACAAAGTACCTACCAGGGACCTACTACTATCATGAATTTAGTGTCTGAGGGTATTGAGAAAATGGGAATAGAGGCCATCAATTTTATGGTGCATTTGCCACAGTACCTGCAGTTAGAAGAGGACTATACTGGGACCTCAAGAATGATTGAGGTTTTATCATCGGTTTACGGAAATATACCTTCAGATCTTGCCCCAATGCGTAGAGGTCAGAGACAATACAGAGAGCTCAGCTCGGCGGTGGAACGTAACGACGAGTTGAAACAACTTATTCAACAGATGGAAGCGTATTATGACGCCCAGTTAGATTCCGAAGATAAACTCGAAGAGGCGCCAGGCCCATCAGTGACACTTTCCCCTGAAATTGAAGACTTCTTGAGTGAGTTGGGCGGTAGACTAGAGTCAGACGACTAGTCGTGGCCAACTCTAGAAATTTTCGTGGTATTGGTGGCAACGACTGGACTTGAACCAGTGACCTAGCGCTTATGAAGCGCCCGCTCTAACCGACTGAGCTACGCTGCCACTCTGAGTCTTATGGCCAAACGCCAAGTTCGACTCGATATTAATAGTACATTTACGTCTACAATTGTTCAAGGTTATTTGGCGGAAAATTGTGGAATAGAGGAGGCAGGATGTTATATTCGAGAGCGAGTTTCTGGTCACTCTAAAAATATATCCCCGCTCTGCCCTCCCGTCTTTCTCAATAATCTTACCTGGTCTATCTGTATATTGTGATCTACGGCCTTGCACATATCGTACAATGTTAGGCATGCTACTGAAACTGCCATTAGAGCTTCCATTTCTACACCAGTTTTAGACGAGGTAGAAGCTGTACTGGTTACAACTAGTCTGTTAGCTGCGGGATCTATGTCAATTTGTACGTCAACTTTATTGAGTGGCAGAGGGTGACACAAAGGTATCAGGTTTGCTGTCTGTTTCGCACCCATTATACCTGCCAACTGAGCAATGGTGACGACATCGCCTTTTTTCATTAACCCTTGCTGTATAAGTTCTAGTGTTTTTGGTCGTACAACGACATGCCCAACGGCTACTGCTTCCCGATCAGTTATTGGTTTGTTCCCGACGTCGACCATATTGACGGCACCCTGTTCGTTGATATGTGTAAGTGAGAGATCATTTTCTTTGCCATGATTGGTCATCGTTTAGTACTCCTTTTAGGCCTGCGAGGAGATTTGGCCCGACTTCCGCTATGGGTATTTAGTCTGCTTGGAGGTTCTATTGTATATATATTCGCTTCCATATTGGCTATTCGTTTAGCTATATCTATTCCATCGGCTCGACGCGGTGCCGAAACTAACAGGTACTTTATGTTTCGGTCATCAATCATGGTTTGTAATTTGGCCCATAAATCTTTATTGGCTGTTCTCGCCGTTTCGTTTCTGATGGCGTTCAAAAGATATCTATCACTCGAGTATAAGACTGTTGGTGCGTTGGGGTTGATAGACTCTATACCCTTTATGGCTGCTAGTAAGGTCATTCTCTGAGCAGTTGTTATCCTGTCGTTGCCAGAGAGTATTTGTCTTTGTCCCTGGTCGCTTATGACCGCTGCCCAACCACCTCTTCCTCGGGTGCCTTTGCATGACCCGTGGATCGAGACTTCTGCTCCTACAGTACTATTATTATTGGACTGGTTACGTGGCATATTGTGACTCTAATAAGGTCTTGTTATCCACCAATTTGATACATTTCTATTTTCTTATTGCTAGACTGCCCTGCACTATTTACAGTCCTGTCTTCAGAATATTTATCGTCTCGCTTTTCCCAGCATGTTGTTATTAATGCTTTTAATTGCTCGGAGGTTGCTCCATCGCGCATTGGGTCTCTTAGGTTAAGCCCTGTTTCTCCGAATAGGCATGTATATAATCTTCCATCTGTGGATAACCTAGCTCTTGTACATGCACCGCAGAATGGTTGGGATACGGATGATATGATCCCGATTTCCCCTGACCCATCTCTGTATTTATATCTACTAGCGACTTCCCCTGCATAATTTTGAGATAAAGGCTCAAGCGGTAATTCACTGTTGATCTTGTCGAAAATGTCGGACGCAGGAACTACTTCATTAAGTCTCCACGCATTTAGATTGCCTACATCCATATACTCAATAAAGCGTACGATGATCCCTGTCCCTTTGAAGTGCTTCGCTAGGTCAACAATAGTGTTTTCATTGACATTTTTTTGTACTACAGCATTTATCTTGATGGGCGATAATCCAGATCGTTGAGCGGCTTGAATTCCCGCAAGCACTCGTTTAGTGTCGAATCCTCTACCATTCATTGTTTTAAATAACTCGTCGTCTAACGTGTCTAGACTTATCGTGATCCGACCGAGGCCGGATTTCTTCAAGGCTTCTGCTTGTTGTTCTAACAGGTACCCATTGGTAGTTAGGGTGAGATCTTGGATTCCGTGAACCCTGTTCAAAAGCAATACTAATTGTTCCAGATTACTGCGCATTAGTGGCTCGCCGCCGGTGATCCGTATTTTTTCGACACCGAGCTCAACAAATATAGTTGCAAGTTTAGTGATCTCTTCAAAGGACAAGATTTCTTCTTTTGGGAGGAATTCGTAGCTTTCTCCAAATATCTCTGCAGGCATGCAATAAGTGCACCTGAAATTGCATCTGTCTGTTACAGATATTCTGAGGTCTTTCAAATTCCGATTAAAGGTATCTTTTAGCATATGGGGAATTATTATTCTGAAATTAAATTCGGCAGGATATGAGATACTTTTCTTAGGGCATCCGCTCGATGACTCAAAAGATTTTTTTCTTTTTGCTCAATCTCTGACATAGTTTTCCGATACGATGGTAGATAGAATATGGGATCATATCCGAATCCATTGTTGCCTCGTGGTTCGTATTGTATCATCCCTGATATTGAGCCAACTACTGAACTTAAGAGCTTGTCTACCCCACATATAGAAATAACGCATGTAAATCTGGCAGTCCGAGCGGGCCACGGAGTTCCTTGCAAATTGCTAAGAAGTAACTCGACTCGATCAGTATCGCTTTTACATGATTCACCGCCATAACGGGCTGAATATATCCCAGGTTCGCCTCCTAGTTGGTCTACTTGCAACCCTGAATCGTCAGATAATGTAATCATTCCACTCAACTGAGAATAACTTTTAGCTTTCAGGTAAGAATTCTCATGGAATGAGAATCCTGTTTCCTCAACATCCTCATGAATACTGAGGTCATCCAGTGACAATAGTTCCACTGAGGTTGAAGATAGAAGTTCTACATATTCATTCAATTTTCCCTTATTATGGGTAGCAATTAACAATTTAACCATTTATCTCTTAAATAGTCCCTTCTGATTCCAGATCTGATATGTCTGCCGTGCTTAACCCGAGCCAGTCTGCGTAGATATCGGAATTGTGTTCACCAATAGTGGGTCCTGCATGGTTTATTACGCCGGGAGTCTTACTAAACTTTGGGACGACACCGAGCATCTTTGTATTACCTAGTTCAGGATCTTCTAACTCGATAATGTCTTCTCTGGCGGCATAATGTGGATCATTCATTATTTGGTCTGCAGTATATACGGGACCAACAACGCCTCCAGCCGGTACTAGGTTTTCCATAATATCTTCGAGATCAACCCCACCTAGGTATTGCTGAAGTATCTCGTTCAAGGCATCTTTATTTTCTAACCGAGAAGCGTTATTTTTGAACCTCTCGTCATTCAAAACTTCTGACATGCCCATCGCTTCGGCCAGGTTCTCCCATGTGTTTTGGGACGTTGCTGACAGCCCTAACCACTGTTGATCACGGGTTTGGTACAAACTTCTTGGAGCTGCGTCAGGAAAATCGTTGCCTACTCGCTCCCTAACTAAATTTAATAAATGGGCCATCGTAATATGAGGTATACATAATCGGAACAACGGTTCAAATAAACTAACATCTATTACCTGTCCGGTGTGCTTATGATTTGACGATGCCTTGATTTGCCTGTTGTATAAAGCCATCATACTTGACATAACTCCGAAAATACCCGCAATCTCATCTGCTAGTGGTATGGGAGGAAGTACGGGCGGTGAATCAGGGAATCCGGTCATACTGATATAACCACTCATACATTCTGCGATGGTACCAAAGCCTGGCCGATCTTTGTAGGGACCTGTTTGACCAAACCCTGAGTATCTTACTATTATCAATTCTGGGTTTGACGCTAGTAACTCATCTGGCCCTATTCCCCAGTTTTCCATCGTCCCCGGACGAAATCCTTCAATTAAAATATCTGCTTCATTTGCTAATTGTTTTAAGAGAGTTTGGCCACTGGATTTCGCAAGGTCTAGGGTTATAGACTTTTTGTTCCTTGAATGTATCTTCCACCAGAGTGAAACGTCTTTGTAAAATGGCCCCCAATTGCGTAGAGGGTCTCCCGTTTTAGGTCTCTCTATCTTAACAACCTCTGCTCCGAAATCGGCCATCAGGCTACTAGCTGTTCCTCCAGCAACTATGATTGATAAATCCAGTACTTTAAGCCCTGCTAAAGGACCAGTATTTGCAGATTCTTTCAATGGATTGATTCCTTATTGTTGGGAATATTTGATTAGGGTCATTCTATCTTCTGGGTACCAAGTTATCTACTTGGGTGAATATTTTCTTAAATTTTACTACCGGCATATTAACTGCTATGTTATAATCGCTCCGCATTCTCGACTAGGTCGTAAATTATTTGATGCTTGAGAACTATTTTCTTCAGTACGGGCTACTTGCTATATTCGGCATAGTAGCGGTCATAGTCCCGACTGGAATGTTGCTGATTTCGTGGATAGCCTCTAAGGTTGGAGTCCGGCCAAATAACCCTACTCAGGTGAAATCTGAAGCGTATGAGTGTGGGGTGGAAACCATTGGCGGGCGATGGAACCAATTTCACTTTCGTTACTATATGTATGCTATCTTGTTCGTGATTTTTGACGTTGAGGTAGTTTTTTTATACCCGTGGGCTACTAAGTTTCTCAAACTTGAGACTTTTGCTCTCATAGAGATGGGAATATTCATTTTGATTCTGCTAGTTGGTTTGATTTATGCATGGCGCAAGAAGGATTTGGAATGGAAGCGGGGATGAAATGTTAAATATAGACCCTGGATCATCACCTTTATCAGACCGAACTTGGGATGTAGACCAGTACGAAGGATCACTGGTCAATGATCTTATAGGTTCGTCTCAGGAAAGGATACATATTCCTTCTATTGAAGTCCCCGAAGATCTTGAAGGCAATGTCGTGGTGACTTCGGTGGACGCTCTGGTAAATTGGAGCCGGAAATCTGCCTTATGGCCTGTGGCGTTTGGTCTGGCCTGCTGTGCTTTTGAAATGATGGCAACAGCTATGGGAAGGTTTGACATTGGCAGATTTGGAATGGAGGCATTTCGTGCGTCACCCCGACAGGCTGATCTAATGATTATAGCTGGCACCGTAACTTGGAAGATGGCAGTTCCCATAAAGCGGATTTACGAACAAATGGGTGATCCTAAGTGGGTGATATCAATGGGTGTATGCGCTACGAGTGGTGGGCCGTATTTTGGGTCTTATAGTGTTGTTCCGGGAGTTGATCACATTATACCGGTGGATGTTTATGTTCCTGGTTGCCCACCAAGGCCTGATGCATTGTTGTACGGAATAATGGAGCTTCATGAAAAGATCAAGCGCGAACGAAATTTGAGAAAAGGATTGTCTTAGGAGAGTTTATGGTCTTATCTCACTTGTCGGGCGTAGATTTGGCCGCGGCGATAGAGAAACGTTTTCCTGGTTCAGTAGTTGATTGCGATCAAAGTGCTACCTGGGTTCAACATCGCATGATGACTGATATATCCGAATACTTGAAAAATGAGCCAGAGCTAAAGTTCGACTTTTTGAATTCTATTAGCGCAGTCGATTTCATAGAATATTTTGAAGTTGTATATCATCTAACCTCAATTGTTCATCAACATGCGACTGTAGTCAAAACTAAGTTGTACGGCAGAGAAGAACTCGCTATGCCGTCTGTATATCATCTCTGGAGAGGAGCGGATTTCCAAGAAAGGGAAATTTGGGACCTAATGGGAATACGTTTCTACGGCCATCCGAATATGAAACGTATCTTATTATGGGAAGGCTTCGAAGGGCATCCCCTTAGGAAGGATTTTCTGTGAATTATGGCATTTGTAGTCTTGGAGAAAAATTGGTTGGCTTAAGAGGCCGAGCAATACATATATTGTCACAGGGCGCGGTCCTATGAATATGCGGACTGAACCAATGACTGTAAATGTCGGACCTCAGCATCCGAGCACTCACGGTGTATTCCGTCTTAGGATAACTTTCGATGGCGAAGAAATAGTAGAAGTGGAACCAATACTAGGATATCTGCACCGAGGTTCGGAAAAGCTTGCTGAAGAGCGCAATTATGTTCAAGTAGTTACTCTGACGGACAGAATGGACTACACATCTTCGATGATAAATAACCAGGCATATTGTTTGGCGGTCGAGCAACTTTTGGCCATCACTCCTCCGAAAAGAGGAAAATACTTGCGCACTTTGGTTGCAGAACTGCAAAGGATAGCAAGTCATTTAATTGCTGTTGGGTTTTTCATACAAGAACTGGGAGCTTTTGGTACTCCATTGATGTATTCGTTCAGGAGCAGGGAACGCATACTCGATCTTTTTGAAATGCTGTGTGGTGCTAGGGTTACGGTGAGTTATATGAGACCCGGCGGAGTATTTGCGGATACGCCAAATGATTTTTGGCCTGCGCTGGAAGTTTTTCTTAATGATTTCGCTGTTGAGTTTGAAGAGATGGAACATTTGCTCATGGAAAATGAGATTTTGACATCTCGTACTCGGGGAGTTAGTCCGATNTCTACAGATCTAGCNATAAATTGTTCTCTTTCTGGACCTGTTCTCCGTGCTAGTGGTGTAAATTGGGATTGGCGTAAGATGAGNCCTTACGATGCTTACGANGAAATGGAATTNGATATCCCAATTGGTAGGAACGGCGATAACTACGATCGTTTCTGGGTCCGTATGCAGGAGATAAAGCAAAGCATGCGTATTATTCGGCAATGCATAGACCTTATTGAACCCGGGCCTGTGCGTATATCAGATTTACCTATGGTTCTTAGGCCGGAAGCCGGAGTAGAGGCTTACGGACGGGTTGAGGCGTCAAAAGGAGAGTTGGCCTTTTATCTGGTAAGTGACGGAGGCGTTGCGCCGTACCGTTGCAAAGTTAGATCACCTTCTTTGATTAACCTTACGATAACTGAACATTTGCTTGTTGGCTGGACTCTGCCGGATATGATTGTTTCATTGGGTAGTGTTGACATAAATATGGGGGAGGTAGATAGGTGAACTGTCAGCTGGCTTCGGAAAGCATATTTTATCAAAATGCTTTGTATAGATTTATACATGATTCAGCAGGGGCTTTCATGCCGTGCTCGGTATCTCATGTCATAGCCGGATTGGCCATAATGCTTATGTTGGTCAATTCAGTTTTACTTGGAGCAGCTTTGGTGACATGGCTGGAACGTAGGTTGCTTGGCAGGTTGCACAATAGAATTGGGCCAAATAGATGGGGCCCTTTTGGATTACTGCAACCACTCGCGGATTTAGGAAAACTTATAACTAAAGAAGATTTGGTTCCGTCTGGTGCGGATAAGATAATATTCACTGCCGTACCTCTCGTTATGATGGTGCCCCTTGTTTTGATGACAGCTGTAATACCATTTGCAGAGAATACTATGTTAGCTGACCTAAATATTGGTGTGTTGTTCATCCTGGCCGTTAGTTCTGCTACGACAATTGGTATATTTATGGCAGGTTGGTCGTCAAACAATAGATACGCTCTATTTGGTGCGGCTAGATCAGTCGCTGTATTGATCAGTTATGAAGTCCCTGTGGTTATATCTCTCCTCGGAGTGGTAATGATCAGTGGATCGATGTCACTAAACGATATTGTTCAGGCTCAATCAATTCCGTTTCTGCTAGTCCAACCGATAGCCTTGTTTGTGTTTGTGACAGGTATGTCTGCAGAACTTAATAGAACTCCTTTCGATATAGCTGAAGCGGAGTCTGAAATAATCGCTGGTTATCATACTGAGTATAGCGGTATAAAATTTGCCCTTATATTTGCTACTGAAACCGGTGCTTTGCTGGTGGTATCAGCTGTAATAACGACCTTATTCTTGGGCGGATGGAATGGCCCACTGGAAAATTTCTTAGGATGGTTTTGGTTTTTAATCAAGACTTTAGCTATCATATTCGTATTCATCTGGGTCAGGGCTACTTACCCAAGACTCCGGCTTGATCAAATTATGGCTTTGTCATGGAAGTTTCTACTTCCGTTAAGTTTGATCAATTTGGCTATAACGGCGCTAGAAGTATTTTTATTGAGAGATGCATCAGGCAATCTGTCCTTGCCTGATTTATGGGTAATGGCAGCCATTAACGTACCAATGGCGATTTTGTTAATTTTGGTTATGGGGGGCCTATTCCAGAAGAAGGTTAATTCATTGCCTATTCGTACTGAAAAACCCATGGTGCCTGGCGTGCCTACTATTGAGGTGAAGTAAATGTATGGTTTAGCTATGGCTAGAGGGTTATTGGTAACGCTCAAGAACATGACGAAAAAACCCTTTACCATTCAATACCCTGAGGAGCGTGTAAAACAGCATCCTAGATTTAGAGGAGAAGAATTCGTATGGTATGAGGAGCGCTGTACAGGATGCGCTTCTTGTGCGAAATATTGTCCTTTAGGGATAATAAAGATAGTTACATCACCTAGTGAGAGTGCTCCCCGCCAAGGGGACAAATACAAACTAGAAGTGTTCGATATAGAACTACAAAGGTGTATGTTCTGTGGTTTGTGTGTCGAGGCTTGCCCCTATGACTGTCTATTCATGGGTAGTGGGTTTGAACAAGGTCGGTATAGTCGTGATGATATGGTGATCCATGTGGAGGACTTACGGAACTCAGCCAAGAACCCAAGCACATTTTATCGACCTCAGTTGGAGCAAAGCGGTTATGATCCAAGAGGGGGTAGACCACTAACTTGGCGGGAAGTAGGCAGGGAAAACTGGGACTGGCACAAACGGGAAAAAGCTGGTCTGCGATTAATAGGGACAGACGTCAACATCCCGTCAGAGGAATCCGAGTAATGATCCACGATATCGCTTTCTGGAGCTTATCGGTAATAACGATAGTGTCTGCTATTGGAGTAGTGGTGACAAAAGATCTGTTCAGGTCAGCTCTTTTGCTGGCTGTCTTTTTTGTAGGTATAGCTGGATTCTTTTTTCTACTAAGCGCCGAGTTCCTTGCGGTTGTACAGGTGTTGATATATGTAGGAGCTATATCTATTCTGTTTATCTTCGCGGTCATGCTCACATCTGATATTCAAAGAGGCAACCCTGCAAATAGAATGCAGGTTGTAGCAATGGTAGTCCCAGCTCTTCTTCTGGTAGCTGTTTTACTTGGCGTGTTTACTTCTCAATGGGTAGAACTTGACGCTGAGGTGCAGGATACCGTTGATCTGGTGCACACTAGAGCAGTAGGGGGAATATCTGAATCAGAGTTTGCCGCCGCGGTGATAGATGACGAATTCTCCCAGAAGGCAATTCAGGAAGCAGATATAGCGGATTTGCTAGTTGGTGAATATGTATTGGCCTTTGAGGGTGTCTCAGTATTATTGCTGGGGGCTCTTATCGGGTCTTTAGCTTTAGCTAGAGGCAAGGGTAGTAGATGACATGTCATTAGAATCTCTACTAGCAATAGCAGCTATTTTATTCTGTATAGGGTTATATGGGGCCCTTTCCCGCTCAAATGTTATTGCTGTGTTCATGTCAATAGAAATTATGTTCAATGCTGTGAATCTTACTTTTGTAGCATTTGGCCGGTATATAACTCCTCTGGCTTTTGATGTGAATTTGGGAAGTTTGTTGACTGGCCAGGTTTTTGTGATATTTGTAATCACGGTAGCGGCAGCTGAGATAGCTCTAGGACTTGGTATTGTATTGGCTTTGTATAGATCTACTAATTCGATTGATCTGTCGCAAATAGTTAGGTTAAAGCACTAAAGTTTTAAAGATTATGATTAACAATGATGAAATAAGTTTAAGTGAGCACGGGCGATAATGTGGGTAGAATTTAAAATGGCTGAGAATCTCATGCTTGCTGAGATGTGGAAGGAAGTCCTTGAAGCAGAAGGTTTGCCAACTCGTATATTACCTGAGGGAGATATAAGGGATTGGGCACAAATGGAGGCCTATAGGATTTATGTTCCTAAAGGTCGTGAACATGTTGCTGAGGAAATACTGAGGAAGCTATAGATGATTAGTGAATGGTTAGTTTGGTCAGTATTTCTATTGCCCGTGGCGGCGTTTATAGTCATCTCACTTGTTGTGAGACCATTGTTCAACAGATATGCGGTTGTTAGTGGTCTGATTCTTATAGTCTGCTTAACCATTTCTTTCCTAATTTCAGTGTATGTGCTGGCCATAGTAGCTAGTGGAGTTAATCTAGTTTTCGAAGCCCATGACTGGCTCATATTAGGTTCTGCAAAGATTAGCATTGGCTTGCTAGTAGATTCCGTAACAGCAATTATGTTGGTAGTTGTGACGGGAGTGAGTCTTCTAGTGCAGATATACTCTTTAGGGTATATGAAGGGAGATCCTAGCTTCTGTCGTTACTATGCCTACATGGCGTTGTTTACCGCATCTATGATCGGAGTCGTTATAGCGGTAAATATTGTCCAGTTATACGCGTTTTGGGAATTAGTAGGAGTCTCGTCGTACTTGTTGATTGGGTTTTGGCATGAACGGAGTTCAGCTGCTGCAGCCGCTAAAAAAGCATTTATCATTACTAGGATAGGAGACGTAGGATTTTTACTGGCAATTGTATATTTATTTGTCCAGTCAGATTCATTCGGCGCTATTGGCCTGAATTCATTGCATATACCTGATATTTGGATAGCTGCTCAGCCATTAGCAGCAGGTGGCGCAGCGTTATTGGGTGGCACAGGTCTGTTATTTCTTACACTAGGCATCTTTGCAGGTGCTGCAGGCAAATCTGGTCAGTTCCCGTTGCATACCTGGCTCCCTGACGCTATGGAAGGACCGACCCCAGTCAGTGCGTTAATACACGCAGCTACTATGGTCGCTGCAGGTGTATTCCTTGTTGCTAGGTTGTACCCAGTATTTGAACAATCTTCAGATACCATGCTGATAATAGCGATAATTGGTGCGGTTACGGCATTTGTAGCGGCTGCTTTAGGCTTAGTTATGAACGACATAAAACGAGTTATGGCATACTCGACTGTAAGCCAGCTAGGCTACATGATGGCAGCGCTTGGACTAGGGGCGTTTGGGCCAGCGATGTTTCATCTGTTTACCCATGCCTTCTTCAAAGCATTATTATTCTTATGCGCAGGTAGTGTGAATCATGCTGCCGGAACATTCAACATGCAATACATGGGTGGTCTCAGGAAGTCAATGCCGATTACTTACGTGGCAACCATAATAGGTGCATTGAGTCTTGTAGGGATAATACCCTTCGCTGGTTTTTGGAGTAAGGATGAGATTCTGATGTCTGCCAACGTAGCATCAAATTTAACGGTGATTAGTGTTGGGACTATAGTGTTTATACTGCTATTAGCGGGTGTATTCCTTACCGCTCTTTATAGCGCTCGCATGATACATCTTACTTTTCATGGACAGTTTAGAGGTGGTGGTACTAGAGAAATTTCTGATGCTGAATCTAGAGGTGTTGACCTCGGTCCGAACGTTTCTAGCCATGTTCATCTCGCGGAATCACCAATTTTAATGGTCGTTCCACTTCTGATTCTGTCGTTCTTAACAGTGACGGTGGGTTATATATCAAATCCTCAATGGGTAAAGAGTGTCTTTGGAATCCCTAAACACTGGATTACAGAATTCCTTATTGAGTCTTTGCCAGCGTATCTTAATATGCATTCGTTAGAATTTGATCCGTTGGTAGCTGTTATATCAACTGTAATAGTCCTAATTGGTTTAAGTATCGGTTCTTGGGTATATTTGGGGTCTAGATATGCTAGCCCGAATCCATCGGAAGACCCTATATCTAGGTTAGGGCCTTTGTACGTAATATTAAGCAATAAATATTACATTGACTATCTCTATGAGAATATTATTGTGCGCAAATTATTCTATACAGCCATAGTTGGGATTTCAGATGCGTTCGATAAATACATAGTAGATGGGGTTTTCAATGGTTTGGGCATTGCATCAAAAAAACTGGGTAGAGCTCTAACTATGTTACAGACTGGTCAGGTTCAGTTGTATACCATAGTGGCAGTTGCAGGGACAATTATTTTATTGGCTATTTACCTTGCATCCGGATCTTGGAACTAGATAAATGATCGAATTCAACGGATTACTTACAGCAACGGTTTTTCTTCCAGCTTTAGGAGCTCTCGTATTAATCCTAGGGCCGGACAATAGGTTCTTTAGTCGCTTTGTTGCTACCATTGTTGCTGCTGGTGATTTTGTTTTAGCAATATTGGTGTTTAGCCTTTTTGATAGGACAGACACTGCAGCAAGATTTCAGTTTTTAGATCAGTGGGTCTGGATATCTTCAGATGCTATTAAATCTACTTATCTGCTTGGTGTTGACGGTCTAAGCGCACCGCTCGTATTGTTAACTGGTCTTTTGGGTCTCTGTGCCGTACTTGCTTCCTTGAAAATCACCTTGAGGGTGAAACAATATTTCATTTGGGTATTGTTGCTTCAGACCTCTGTTATGGGCGTTTTCACGTCATTGGATGTATTGCTGTTCTTTTTGTTTTGGGAAGTAGAGTTAATTCCAATGTATATGTTGATAACAACCTGGGGAAGTGGACGCCGCGAGTATTCGGGAATGAAATTCTTGATTTTCACAATAGCGGGTAGCGCTGCCATGCTTGTAGCAATTTTGGGCCTGATTTTGACACAGGGAGACCAGGCTTTGAATATGATGATTAGCTTAGAGTCTGGCTTCGGGTTAATGCCTTCTGGGGGAGTTATCTCGTTGTCTCTGCTGTTTTGGCTTTTCTTCGTAGCTTTTGCGATCAAATTACCGGTATGGCCTTTACACACTTGGCTGCCAGATGCACATACAGATGCTCCGACTGCAGCGAGCGTTATTCTGGCAGGGGTGATGCTAAAGATGGGTGGATACGGTTTGCTTAGGATAAATGTAGGCATGTTCCCTGAGCATATTCATAGCTTTGCATGGATTTTGATGATTCTAGGAGTTATAAGTGTGATTTATGGTGGGGTTGTGACCGTTCGCCAAACTGATCTAAAACGTCTTGTTGCATATTCGAGCGTGAGTCATATGGGGTTGGTCTTGGTGGGTATTGCATCTGTGGGAGCATCTTACACATACGTCAGCGTTACAGGGCTTACTGGAGCTGCTATGCAGCTATTCACTCATGGGACGATAACTGGCTTATTATTTCTATGCGTGGGACTAATTTATGATAAAGCGCATACTCGGTCCATACCGCAACTCGGTGGGATAGCGCAACGAATGCCCATAGTTGGAATAGCTGTGTTAGTAGCTGGTTTTGGCTCGTTGGGTCTTCCTGGCCTGAGTGGTTTCGTTTCTGAAATCTTAGTTTTCTTTGGAGCTTTCACGGCTTTTCCTGTACTGACTGTGGTCGCTGTACTCGGAATTGTCTTGGCAGCAGGATACATTCTATGGATGATCCAACGTGCTTTGTTTGGGAGTCTGCCTGATCACTTGTCGGAGTTGAAAGATGCCGATCGTCTGGAGTGTATACCACTGATATTGATGATTATAAGTATTGTAATCATAGGTATTTACCCATCAGTTCTCACGGATGTTTTTAATTCGGGACTTGAACCAATGGTGTCTGTAATCAATAACATGAGTGTGATCAATATAGGGCTATTGGGTAACTAATTAATATATGAATTTTAACGATATATATTTATTGTCTCCTCAGATATCTATTGCCGGTCTGGCTATATTGACCATACTGGTTGATTTAGTCGTAGCTCGCAAAAAGGCAGTAATGTTGATCGCTTTGATCGGTCTTATAGTGCCTTTAGGCTTTGCCTTATCACTGGTATATGGCTTTGATGCCTCTAATGATGTTTTAGGGGTAGACTCTAGCAGTATTTTATCCTCAAGCTTCAGCCTATCTATTTTTTCTCTTTATTTTAACTTCCTGGTCTTAGGAGCCTTGGCAATTGTAGTAGCTGGGTCAAGTAGCTATGTTCGAGATGCGGGTCTTCCTGTCGGTGAGTACTTTGGGTTGCTCTTGCTTTCTGCGTCGGGAATGATGTTGTTGGTGTCAGCCGAAAACCTAATCACTATTTACATAGCACTGGAGTTGACCACACTTCCGTTAGCTGCTTTGTCGGCAATTGCGATGAATGGGAAATCGACTGAATCCGGTATCAAGTTTCTTATTGTTAGCGCTCTGAGCTCGGCAGTAATGCTGTACGGTATGGCGTTCATATATGGCCTTAGTGGGAGCATAACTCTTGAAGGTATATCAGCAGGATTATCGAGTGTTCCATTGGGAACAGATTCTTACCAACAGTATGGAGTATTGTTAGGAGTTATCTTACTTCTTGTTGGTTTTGGATTTAAATTATCAGCTGCGCCGTTCCACATGTGGGTTCCGGATGTTTATGAAGGCAGTCCTACTCCAGTTGTTGCGTTCCTGTCTGTTGCTAGTAAAGCTGTCGCATTTGCTCTGGTTTTGAGATTTTTCTACGTTGGGTTGGGAGATTTGGACCTAAATTGGGTCTTATTGTTCGCAGTGATATCTGCGGTGTCGATGTCTCTTGGTAATTTACTAGCTATCTCTCAAACAAACATCAAGCGTTTATTTGGCTACAGCACTATTGCACACGCTGGTTACATTCTCACTGGTGTTGCAGCTATGTCTTACGTTGGAGACTCTTCGATCGGTGTGAGTAGTGTCCTCTTTTATCTTGTGGCATACGCATCTGCTAATTTAACGGCTTTACTGGCCATTAGCCAAATTGGGGAATTTGTGGGTAGTGATGAGATAGATTCCTATGCGGGTTTATCCAAACAATCACCATTTTTAACCGTGGCTTTAGTGATTTCTCTTATAGCGTTAATTGGTGTTCCTCCTACTGGTATCTTTATAGCGAAGATATATGTTTTCACAGCAGCCGTAGATTCAGGTTTGATGTGGCTTGCCGTTGTAGGAGTCATCAATAGTGTGGTTTCAGCTTATTATTATGTTCGCGTAATACGAGTGATGTTTAGAAGCAACGATAATAGTAGAAATACTGCAAAGATTAATACAGGAGTTCTCGTAAAATTAGCGATCGTGGTGTCTGCGCTTGTAACCGTGTGGTTGGGTACTATGCCGAGTTGGGTGATGGGAGTGGCAGAAATGGCGGCTGTCTCTCTGGTCAATGTCGTTAACTAATTGGAGACACGCTGATTAATTGACACTAAATATAGGCAATGCTAGACTTCGCCTGCCTTCCCGCGCTCAGCATCCGTTATTGGGGATAGGTTTTACACAGACTCTTTTGATTACGCTTAATTTATGAAGACAATTGGAATTATATATAATGCGAGGATTCCGGAGGCTCTTGATCTCAGTACGGCTATCGTAAATGAGTTGTCTTTGGAACAGGACAGCTGGGTTTCTCCTGCAGAAAACCTAGAAGTTCTGCGTGAGAAGATTCCCGATACAGACGTTGTTATTACAGCAGGGGGAGACGGGACAATACTTCGAGCGGTAATGCTCACTGCTCCTAGAGATATCCCGTTGGTTGGTATAAATATGGGGCGGCTGGGATTTATGACGGAACTGCAAGTTTATGACGCATTGGAAAAGCTTCCTATGTATCTGAGTGGGGATTGCAGAATTGAAGAACATAGTATGATTCGTTGTAAACTCTACAAAAACGGCGAGGAATCAGCAGACGGTGAGGATGGATTTCATGCGTTGAACGATGTAGTTCTAGGGCGTGGATCTATTTCTAGAGTAGTAACTATTAGGACTGTAATCGATGGAGCTGACCTAGCTTCTGTCAGAGCAGATGGAATCATAGTATCAACTGCAACTGGTAGCACTGGATACAGTTTAGCAGTGGGAGGGCCTATTCTTGATCCGTCTTCAGACTCTATAGTGCTTAAACCGATTGCAGCTCACGTGGGTCTAGCTGCTTCCTTAGTACTCCCAGCCGAAACGAAGGTTAATCTTCATTTGGAAGGAACACAAGAAGCCGTTCTAAGCGTTGATGGATTTTTAAATGTAACAGTTGAACCAGGAGATTGGATAGAAGTGGAAAGAAGTGCATTGAAAGCGAGATTTTTGAGGGCTAATCCACCAAATCATTATTATGCTACATTAACCCGTAGACTCGGATTTAGCATTAGAGGACAGTAGAAGGATTGTTAAGGTGACTGAAAACTTAAACGAGGAAACATTAAATACAGAACGACCTTATAGTGGCAAGATAGTGAACCTCCGAGTTGATACAATTAAATTGCCAAGTGGCAGAGTTGTTACCCGTGAGGTTGTTGAGCACTGTGACTCAGTTTGTATGGTGCCTGTCGATAACGAACACAATATCTGGTTTGTACGTCAGTTTCGTACCCCTGCGGGTCGAGCTTTATTAGAATTGCCCGCGGGTGGTATTGATGATGGTGAACTAGCTTCCGACGCAGCTTTGAGGGAGTTGCAAGAAGAAATCGGCTGTACTGCGACAGATCTTAAGCATTTGGCTAGCTTTTTTCTTGCCCCTGGTTGGTGTAACGAGTACATGCATGCCTATCTAGCAACAGGATTGATACCTAGTAAATTGGAAGCTGATGATGATGAAAATATACAAATCGAGAAAATACCGTTGAAAGAGGTATCAACATTGATCCAGAACGGGGATATAGATGACGTAAAAACCATCGCTGGGTTATTGCTGGCGACGCAGGTTTTGGGAGATAATTAAATCGGAGTCTATCGTTAACAATGCCCTCTGCATTATTAAAGCGGTGGTCCTTGGATTCGATAAAAATGGGATGAGGTATAAATGCTTGAGCACGATGTATTAGTAGTTGGAGCCGGTTTGGCTGGTATGAGGGCTGCAATCGCAGCACGAGACTCTGGGGCCAATGCCGCAATAATCAGTAAAGTACACCCGGTGCGTAGCCATTCAAACGCAGCCCAGGGTGGTATCAACGCAGCTTTAACCGATCGGGGAGACAATTGGGAAGATCACGCATACGATACCATAAAAGGTAGTGATTTTTTAGGGGATCAAGATGCGATCGAGGTCATGTGTAGAGCTGCAGGTCAATCACTTATAGATATGGAACATATGGGAGTGACGTTTAATAGGGATGATGAAGGGAAATTAGGAACACGAGCATTCGGAGGTCAACGAGTAGCCAGAACATTCTTCGTGGGTGATTTTACGGGTCAAGCTCTATTGCATGTAATGTTTGAACAACTAGTAAAATCTGGTGTCCAGAGCTATGAAGAATGGTTTGTTACCTCTTTGATAATGGAAGACGGGAAAATATCAGGTGTGACAGCGCTGGAAATACGCACTGGGCAAGTGCATGCAATCAAAGCGAAGACGGTCATACTATGCACGGGTGGATGCGGAAGATTGTTCGAACCCAGTACCAATGCTCTTATTGTGACTGGAGACGGGATGGGTCTCGCATACAACGTCGGCGCACGTCTAATGGATATGGAAATGGTTCAGTACCATCCGACGACGATTGCAGGAAGTGGTGTGTTACTGTCAGAGGCCGCTCGAGGTGAAGGAGCGTATTTAAGGGATCGGCATGGTAATCGTTTTATGGAGAAGTATGCTCCTAATATGATGGAATTAGCGTCTCGTGATGTCGTATCACGAGCAGAGCAGACAGAAATTAACGCTGGTAACGGCATTGATGGATGTGTGCACCTTGATTGTACTCATCTGGGGGAAAGGTTCATCATGGAAAAATTACCCCAGATCAGGGAACTTGGGATAGATCTGACAGGTAAGGACATGATCAAGGAGCCAGTCCCAATCCGACCTGGTATGCACTACATCATGGGTGGGATAAAAACTGATATAGATGGGCAGACTAATATACCTGGAATCTATGCTGCAGGGGAATGTGCAAATGTAAGTGTTCATGGCGGTAATAGACTCGGAGCAAATTCGCTGCTAGACACAATAGTATTTGGAGAACGATCAGGATCGCACGCAGCAGACGCCTCGAAAGGGGTATCTTTCTCCAACTTTAATCCAGACGAAGTTGTAGCAAATGAAGAACGGAGGCTGCAGGAAATTCTAGATCGTCCTGATAACGGTGATAGATGGAGTAAAATCAGGCGAGAGATGGGCGACTCTATGAATCGTAACGTGGCCGTATTCAGGACAAAAGAAGGTATAGAAGAAACGATAGAAGAACTACAGGGTCTCAAGCAAAGATACTCTAGTGTACCAGTACACAATAAAGGCAAAGTGTTTAATACTGATCTGATTTTTGCATTGGAATTAGGATTTATGATCGACTGTGCAGAAGCTATAGCAATCAGCGCTTTGGAACGTAAGGAGAGTAGAGGAGCCCAATTCAGACTGGATTACCCTAACAGAGATGATGACAATTGGCTGAAACACATTGTGGTTACTCAAGGAGAACTCGGCCCAGAGTTATCTGAGTTGCCGGTAACAATTACTAAATGGACTCCGGAGGAGAGGAAATACTAAATTATGGATGTTACTGTAAAAATAAAAAGATATGATCCTGAATCGAATAATGCTGATTACGTGTGGCAGGAATATCCGATCGCTATTGATGAAAACGCCACTGTACTGGATGCACTTATCCAAATCCGAGAGGATGATGATGGGACCTTGAGCTTGAGATGCTCTTGTCGGAGTGCTATATGCGGGTCATGCGCGATGAAGATTAATGGCCAAGGTGGATTGGCTTGCAAGACAAAAGCATCTGAGTCTATGGATAAAGACGGTGTTATACGAGTAGAACCTGCGGGAAACATGGACACTGTGAAAGATTTAGTTGCCGATTTTGATATGTTTTGGAACAAAATTCGCGAGATAGAGCCTTATCTACAGCCAGAAGGTGAAGTACCTGATGGAGAATACGTAGTCTCTAATGAATCCATGTTACATCTATCTGCTGTTACAGCTTGTATCCTGTGTGGGGCGTGTGTTTCAGACTGTACGGTACTTGAGGTAGATAAAAGTTTCCTGGGACCCGCGGCATTGGCTAAGGCGTACAGGTTTACTGCTGATCCGAGGGATGGTAATGAAGATGGTGTGTCACGAGACCGTTTGAAAGTTCTCGGACAACCTTCAGGAATGTGGGATTGTACTAGATGTAATATGTGTGTTCAAGTTTGTCCGAAAGGTGTAGCTCCAATGGATAGGATCATGGCTATGCATGATCAGGCCATAGAAGCTGGGTACGGCAATAATAATGGCGCCCGACATGCTGACGCATTTATAGAGTCTGTTGGCCATACTGGCCGGTTAGATGAATTAAGGCTTCCAGTCAAGACGGTGGGGATTACGAATATTCCGGCATTGTTGGGATTCGCGCCAGTTGGTTGGAGGGCTATGACTCACGGTAAACTACCGCCATTGATACATAAGTCCGTAGAGGATGTTCAAATTATCAGGAACTTGTACCGCAAACTGGAACAATAAATAATCATAATAAGAGCATGATATAAATAGTAATATCGTTTGTCTGACAAATTGGAGGAAACATTGAAATATGCATTTTATCCGGGGTGCGTCTCTCAGGGAGGAGCCCCAGAACTTTACCCAGCGGCGAAACTGATCTGCGATAGATTGGACATTGAACTTGAAGAAATACATGCATGGACTTGTTGCGGCGCTGGAGTAATGCAAGAGAAGAACCAACTCTTCTCCGATACGTTAAATGCTCGTAATCTAGCGAAGGCTGAGCAGCAAGGTCTAACAATAATGACTATTTGCAGCACCTGCCAAGGTGTTATTGCTCAGGCGAATACCAGATTATTGGCTGACCCTGACTACCTAGCCGAAATCAATGGGTATCTGGCCGAGGAAGGCTTAGAATATAAAGGCACTGCTCAAATAAAGCATCTGCTGTGGATACTGATTGAAGATTACGGTCTGGACAATCTTCTCCCACATGTGACCCGCTCCTTGGGCGGACTTAGGTTGGCTCCATTTTATGGATGTTATATCGTGAGGCCTACCGAGGCATTAGGCATAGAGGATCACCCTGAACGTCAGACATCCTTAGAAACGCTCATAGAAACCTTAGGAGCCACGGCGGTAGATTATGATGGTAAGACCAAATGCTGTGGATTTCCCATATTGACGATAAACGAAAAGAATTCTATGTCGATGGTGGGGAATCATACTTCAGAGGCAAAGGACCTGGGCGCTGATGCTATGGTCACTCCTTGTCCGTTGTGTCATTTAAATCTAGATGGATACCAACCTAAAGCTGCTAGACAAGCAAATAGATCAATAGATTTGCCTATATTGCATTTGCCTCAGTTGATTGGATTGGCAATGGGGATCTCTCCTTCAGAGCTGGGACTAAAAAAACACATAATAAATACTGCTCCACTGGAATTGAAATTGGCAGGTAGTACGAGTAGTTAGTTTGTAACTGTAATTAAAATCTAAGAAAGAGAGCCAAGGCTATTGCCTTGGCTCTCTTTCTTATTTGAGTGTGTTCGATTGGAACTGCTATATGGTCCTACAATGAATCTATAATTCTATTTAATGTGGCACTGGGCCGCATTGCTTGACCTGCCAAAGTTTCGTGAGGAAGATAATAACCTCCGATATCAATCGGTTTGCCTTGGGCTTCGTCATTTAGTTCTTCGATAATCCTATCGTGGTTATCCGATAGTTGTTGGTATATGGGAGCGAACTTTGCCTTGAGGCTTGGGTCTTTTGTCTGACTTGCCAGCGCTTCAGCCCAGTATAGTGCTAGATAAAAATGGCTTCCACGTGTATCGATCTCCTTAACTCTACGAGAAGGATTTCGACTATATTCCAAGTGTTGTCCTACAGCCTGGTCAAGAGTCTCGGCTAGGAGACGAGCGTTATCATTATTGAACACTTCTCCAACGTGTTCGAATGAAGCGACAAGGGCGCAAAATTCTCCCAGAGAATCCCATCGTAAATGTCCTTCTTCGGCGAACTGTTGTACGTGTCGGGGAGCAGATCCTCCTGCACCTGTTTCAAACATACCACCGCCTTTTAGTAGTGGCACTACAGATAACATTTTGGCACTGGTACCTAATTCCAATATTGGAAATAGATCAGTTAGATAATCTCTTAATACATTACCGGTGACGGAGATAGTATCCTGCCCCGCTCTCCCGCGTTCCATGCTGTAGCGTACTGCATCCACGGTGGTCATTGTTCGGATCTCGAGTCCGGTTGTGTCGTGTTCCGGTAAATACTTGTCAACCTTCTTGATTAATTCCGCATCGTGTGCTCTGTTAGGATCTAGCCAAAAAATAGATGGTGATCCGGTGAGTCGTGCACGCGTAACCCCAAGCTTTACCCAGTCTTGAATTGGCTCGTCTTTAGTTTGGCACATTCGGAAGATGTCTCCCTCTTCCACTAATTGTTCCATCAGTGTGGTGCCTGATGAATCTACAACCCTAATCGTCCCATTTCCTGGTGCTTTGAATGTTTTGTCGTGGGAGCCGTATTCTTCTGCTTTTTGTGCCATTAGTCCGACATTGGAAACACTACCAAGTGTCGCTGGATCAAATGCACCATGCTCTTTACAGTCGTCAATGACTGCCTGGTACAGAGTTGCATAAGAGCGGTCCGGTATCATCGCAACAGTATCGTGGAGTTCATTATCAGGTCCCCAGGTTTTACCGCCGTCACGAATCATGACAGGCATTGTGGCATCAATAATGACATCGCTGGGGACGTGGAAATTGGTGATTCCGCGATCTGAGTTAACCATCATTAGTTTAGGTCGCACGTTGTAAACATCTGAAATATCGGATTCTATCTCGGCCCGTTTTTCATCTGTAAGGGCTTCAAGTTTTGTGTAAAGTTCGGCGATACCGTTATCAGGATTAACTCCGAGCTCACCCATCTCGGGGGAGTGTTTTTCTAAGACATCTTGATAATAGACGGATACGCAATGTCCGAATATTATAGGATCTGATATGCGCATCATGGTTGATTTAATATGCAACGACAAGAGCACATCATCTGCCTTTGCTCTTTCCATCTCTTCCCTATAAAACTCACGAAGTTCACGTACATTCATTACAGCACAGTCTGTAATTTCACCTGCTGTTAGTGGTATATCTGCTTTAAGAACTGTTGCTCTGCCTTCCCTAGTCACATATTCAATAACAGCGGTCCCATCTTGACCGATTGTTACAGCTTGTTCGCTACCGTAGAAATCACCGCTAGTCATATGAGCGACTCTTGCCTTGGATGCTTCTGGCCATTCCCGCATCATTCTATGAGGATTTCTTTTTCCATGTTCTTTAACAGCGGTGGAGGATCTACGGTCAGAGTTTCCTTCACGTAGTACAGGGTTTACCGCGCTGCCCAAAACTTTTGAGTATCGGTCAAATACATCTTGCTGCACGGCATTTGATGGGTCGTCCGGATAATCTGGAACATCATAACCTTTTTCTTGTAGCTCTTGGATGGCCCCTTTGAGTTGGGGAATAGACGCGCTGATGTTTGGCAGCTTGATGATGTTAGCTTTCGGATCGTTACATAAGTTTCCTAATATCGTTAGGTAATCGGGTATTTTTTGTTCTTCTGTAAGTTTTTCGGGGAAATTTGCGATGATGCGACCGGCCAACGAGATGTCCCATTTCTCAAATTGAATACCTGAATCCTTGGTAAATGCCTGAAGAATGGGAAGCAATGAATGAGTCGCTAAAGCTGGTGCCTCATCGGTTTTCGTGTAAATAATCTGGGATGATTCTGGCATATTGGTCTCCTTTGTGAGTAGTTTATTGTTGGTGGATGTATATCGGTCCCACAGCGTACTTGAGGTTATGCTTTTAGGCTTGGGACAACTTCTCTGAATGCGTGTATGGTTTGAGCTATATCATCATCGGTATGAGCCAGAGAAGGGTAGAACTTCTGCGGCCAACTTTTCAAGATTCCGTGTCTAAGTAATTCGGCGTTGAATTTGGTCATGGTTTGTGAATCAGCGAGCAGCCCTTGGCGGTAGTTTGTTACGGGAGACTCGCTGAAAAATATGTCGAAAATAGTATCGTCTCCAGAGCTCTGTACCGGTATTCCATTTTCCTCGCATATTGAAACAAGTGATTCTCTAATTGTTTTACCGGTATTTCGGAGCCTTTCGTACGCCCCAGGTTGCTTAAGTTGTTCTAATGTCGCAAGTCCTGCGGCACATGCTATTGGATTACCGTTCAACGTACCAATTTGGTTTACATAATCGTCTGATGAAACCTCTGACTGATTATAAACAGACATTATATCGGACTTACCCATCACTGCCGCTAGTGGATATCCTCCACCCATTATCTTTCCCACTGAGCATAGGTCTGGAGTAACTCCATAATGTTCCTGAGCGCCTCCATAAGACAACCTAAATCCGGTTACAACTTCGTCAAATATTAGCGGAATATCATATGCTTTTGTGAGTTCTCGTAAGCCCTGGAGAAATCCGGGCATGGGGGATAATATTCGTTGTAGCGGTTCCACAATTATGGCAGCTAATTCGCCGTGGTGAGACTCTATTAAACTCTGTGTTGTCGGGAGATCGTTGTATTGCGAGACTAGTACTAAATCTTCAATTGCTTTGGGAACTCCTCCCATGTTGGCAGTGGCTTGAGGATATTCGTTTGCAGCTGAAGGAGTCACACTCATGACTGCGTAGTCACTAGTTCCGTGGAATCCGCCTTCAAATTTCAGTATCTTTTCTTTACCGGTGTATGCTCGTGCAGCTCTCATAGCCTGAAAACAGGCGTCTGTTCCACTCGTGGTGAATCTGACCTTTTCTGCGCATGGTACTGCGCGAGTTAATTCCTCCGCTAGAAGTACAGCATTTTCGTTGGTGGTGAAAAAAGTACTGCCG